>JAGQTK010000071.1 GCA_020439065.1 Microthrixaceae bacterium | reverse complement strand
CGCCGCCCGCGGTCTCGACGTCGACCGCATCAGCCACGTGGTCAACTTCGATATCCCCACCGACACCGAGTCCTACGTGCACCGCATCGGTCGCACCGGGCGCGCCGGCCGCAGTGGCAGCGCGATCAGCTTCGTCACGCCCCGTGAGCGCTACCTGCTCAAGAGCATTGAGAAGGCCACGCGTCAGCCGCTCGAGCAGATGCAGCTGCCGAGCGTCGACGAAGTCAACAGCACCCGGCTGGCGCGCTTCGACGAGGCGATCTCGCAGACGCTGGGCGATGTCGCCCGCATCGATGTGTACCGCGACGTGATCGCGCACTACGTGCGTGAGTACGACGTGCCCGAGGTCGATGTGGCGGCGGCCCTCGCCGTGCTCTCGCAGGGCGACACGCCGTTGCTGCTGGAGCCGGAGCCGGAGCCCACCCGGGCACCGCGCGAGGATCGCGCGGGCCGCGACCATGACGGTGGAAAGGACCGCGGCGACCGCGGTGGGCGATTCGACCGTGACCGCGACCGCGGTGAGCGCCGACCGCGCTCCGGCGGTGGCAACATGACGACGTACCGCCTCGCGGTGGGCCGTCGCCACCGGGTCGAGCCGCGGCAGATCGTCGGCGCCCTCGCGAACGAGGGCGGGCTCAGCCGCGGTGACTTCGGTGCGATCCAGATTCGCCCCGACTTCTCGCTCGTCGAGCTGCCGGCCGATATGCCAAGCGATGTGCTCGACAAGCTCGCCGACACCCGCATCTCGGGCAAGCTCATCGAGATCCGGCCCGACCGCGGCGCGCCGAACCGTCGTGCCGCCGACGGCGACGAGCGTCCGCCCCGCAAGCCGCGGCACCGAGACTGAGTGATCGGTGGCGCGGCACGCCGCGCCACCGAAAGCGGCGGTGCTGCGTCCCGGCGGTGCTGCGTTCCGGCGGTGCTGCGTTCCGGCGGTGCTGCGTTCCGGCTGCGCTGCGTTCCGGCTGCGCTGCGTCCCCGCCGGGCGCGGGCGTCGGTGGCGGCCGGTACGCTTGAGACATGGCCGCACCCGCACGTCGCACGCCCGCTCGCGCGGCACAGAAGGCCCAGCGCTCGCTCATCCCGCAGCTGCACTGGCGCGAGCCGCAGCCGGCGCCGATCGTGCTGGTATCGGGCCCCGAGGAGGTGCTCGCCGAGCGTGCGATCGCCGGCTTGCGCGACTACCTGAAGGCCGAGGACCCCTCGCTGGAGATCGCAGATCTCCGCGCCGACGACTACGAGCCCGGTTCGCTCCTCGCGCGCTCTTCGCCCTCGCTGTTCGGCGAGCCGCGGATGATTCGGGTATCCGGCGTCGAGAAATGCAGCGATGCCTTCCTGCAGGAGGCGCTCGGGTACATCGAGCACCCGCAGGAGGGCGCGACCGTCGTGCTGCGTCACACGGGGGCGAGCGTGCGAGGCAAGAAGCTCCTGGACGCCATCCGCGCCGGCACCGGCGGCGGCATCGAGATCGCGTGCGCGGCCATCAAACGCGATTCGGCCCGGGTGGATTTCGCCGCGGGCGAGTTTCGCGCCGCGGGCAGACGGATCGCACCTGCGGCGCTGCGCGCGCTGGTGCAGGCGTTCGCTGACGACCTCCCCGAGCTCGCGGCGGCCTGCGGCCAGCTCATCAACGATGTGCAGGGCGAGATCACCGAGCCTGTGGTGGAGCGCTACTACGGCGGGCGCGTCGAGACCACGGCCTTCGCCGTCGCCGACACCGCAATCGCCGGCCGCTATGGTGAGGCACTGATCGCGCTGCGCCATGCCCTGGCATCCGGCGCGGACCCCGTGCCGATCGTCGCCGCGATGGCCTCGAAGCTGCGCACCATGGCCCGTGTCTGGGGCGCTCGTGAGCCGGGTGGTGCGCTGGCGGCGCGCCTGGGCATGAAGGACTGGCAGGTAGATCGCGCGCGGCGTGATGTCGCCGGGTGGTCGGACACCCAGCTCGGACTCGCGATTCAGGCGACCGCGCGGGCCGATGCCGAGGTGAAGGGCGCGTCGAGGGATCCGGTGTTCGCTCTCGAGCGCATGGTGACGGTGGTCGCCACGCGCGCGCCGTTCGGCATGAGCATCGCTGAGGCATCCACCCGTCGCTGAGCAGCGCGATCACCCGTGCGGGCACCAAGCGGTGCCTGCACCGTGCCGTGCGGGCACCACGAGGTGCACGCACGCAAGATGTGGTGCACGCACGCAAGATGTGGTGCACGCACGCAAGATGTGGTGCACGCACGCAAGATGCGGTGCACGCACGCAAGATGCGGTGCACACACGCAAGATGTGGTGCGGGCACGCAAGAAGCGGCGCAGACACGCAAAAGGGGCCCGCGAAACGCGGACCCCTGTGTGCTTTGGCGACGCTTAGAGCGCTGCGACCTGCTTGGCGATAGCCGACTTCTTGTTGGCTGCCTGGTTCATGTGGATGACGCCCTTGCCCGCTGCCTTGTCGAGCTTCTTGGTCGCGACAACGAGAGCGGCCTGTGCGGCTGCCTTGTCGCCGGCGGCGATCGCCTGGCGGGTGGCGCGGACGGCCGAACGCATCTCGCTCTTGACGGCCTTGTTGCGAGCGGTTGCCTTGGCGTTGGTGCGGATGCGCTTGATCTGCGACTTGATGTTTGCCACGTTTTCAACGTTCTTTCGTTTGGAACTGGATAAGAAGATCCATGCAACGAGAGAGGGGTGTCGCATGGGAGTCGTGAGGGAGAACTCCCACACGCAAGCCAAGAGTCAATGCTAGCAGGTGCGCGCACCTCACACGAACGCATTCCGATGCCGGGCGCCGCGCGGGCTGTACTCACTCGGCTCCGTGCCTGCGGGGGCCGCCGGCATATCGTGCGGCGCGGCTGCATCACGCCCGGGTTGCAGCCGCGCCGGCCTCGGCATCCTTCGCTTCGGCTTCGGCTTCGGCTTCGGCTTCGGCCACCGTCGCGAGGGCGAGATCGAGGATCGCGTTGAACACGCGTGGGCGCATCGCGGTCACGAGGTGGCTTGTGCGCGGGACCACGATGAGCTCGGCACGCGCCGCGAGCCGTTCGAACAGCCGTTCGCGCACCCGGAGCTGGTCGAACTGGCCGTTGACGAACCAGGTGGGCACGCGGATGCGGGGGAGGGCCGACAGCACGTCGAGCTCGGCAAGTGCCCCCAGCGCGGGGTCTTGCGTATCGAGGGCATACCCGCCGGCGCCGAAGTCGGCGCGGGTGGCCGGGGGGAGCGTGGCATCGAGCACGCGTTCGCTGAGCCACATGCCGCGCCCCGGCAGTGCGTCCATGCCCCGTGCGAGCGCCCTGTACGCCTGCAGCGGCACCCCGCGAGGCACCGCGGTGCAGGATGCCGCCACGAAGGCATCGACCGGTGGCGCCGGTGCGCGGCCCATGTATTCGATCGAGAGCAGACCGCCGAGCGAGTGCGCGGCGAGCACGACCCGGCCGCGCTCGGCCGCACGCGAGACGGCGGTGTCGATGGTGTGAAGGGCGCCGTCGAGGCTGAACGGTTCGGCCATTCGTGTGCCGTGCCCCGGCAGCTCGACGGCCGAGGCGGCAATGCCCCGCGCGCGCAGGTGCTCGAGCTGGGCCCGCCACATGCTGGCGGAGGTGCGGATCCCGTGCACGAGCACCACAGACGCGGTCATGTCTTGATCTTGCCGCACGCGAACCCCCGCGCATCCGCCGGCGTTGCGTAGAACCCGTCGCGCCGACGAACAAGCGGCATGGGAGCCGCCCGAAGGCGACTCCCATGCCGGTTGCTGCCGCTTGCTGCTGCGGGGAGCGCGACACCCCGCTAGAACAGCACCAGCACACTCGCTCTCGAACTGGTCGACCCGATCGTCGTGGCCGGGTCACTCGGCACGAACACCGCGGTGAAGCTGTGCGAGCCGCGGCTCAGCTTCGGCAGGGTGGTCGATGCCACTCCGCCGCGCACCTCGACGGTCGCCACCACGCGCGTACCCTCACGGAACTCGACCTTGCCGCTCGCATTGTGCTGGCTGTCGAGGGTCACGAAGGCAAACAGGGTCGAGTGGAGCAGACCGTTGATCTGCACCGGCAGGACCGGGAGCAGCGTCGTGCGCGAGGTCGCCGCCTTCACGGTGATCACGACGGCTGCCGACTCCGAGGCCGAGACGGTATCGGAGCCCAGGTAGCGTGCCACGACCTGGTGCGTGCCCACCCCGAGCGTGCCGGGCAGGTCGAGCCGTGCGGTCGCCCCGCCGCCGAGGACGGGTGCCGATGCCAGCACGGCGCCGTCCACCACGAACTCGATCGTGCCCGAGACCGTGGCGTCGGCGGCGACCGTCGCCGTCGCCGTGACGGACCCGCGGGCACCGACGATGAAGTCGGTCCGAGGCAGCGAGAGGGTGGTCGTGGATGCCGCGGTGCCCTGCTCGATCGTCAGGGGAACCGTGACGACCGTGCCGCTTCGGGGAGCCGAGAGCAGCAGTTGCGCCGCCCCGACCGGCGTATCGGCCGGCACGGTGACCGTGACGGTCGCGGCGCCGCCGCTGACCGGGAACGTCCCGAGTTCGATGCCGCCGATGGATGCGACGACACTCGTGTTCTCAGGCGCACCGCGGCTGGTGAGGTTGAGCCCGCCCAGTTGCAGGGTGAGCACCTCGCCGGGGGCCGCGGATTCGGGTGCACCCGTCACCGACACGGCGTGCTTGGCGTACGACGGGCCCACCGGCGAGTGCTCGCCGAGGTAGTCGACCCAGGCCTCGTAGTCGAGCAGACCCGTGTCGACGTAGTCGGTGCCCTCGGTGAATGCCCGGTAGTTGTCACCGCCGGTCGCGAGGAACGACAGCGTGCCCACGCGGTAGCTCCCGTTCGGGTCGAGCGGCTTGCCGTCGACCGTCACCGAGGTGATGCGCTGATCGATGGGCTGCGACGCGTCGTAGGTGTACGTCACGTTGCTGCTGAGCCCGAGCTGCAGGTAGGGGCGGCTGGTGGGGATGGTGCCGTCCGTGAGCCGCTGCCATTGCTGTTCGAGCACCGCCTTGAACTGCGCGCCGGTCAGGGTGACCAGCGCCATGGTGTTGTTGAACGGCAGGACTGCGTTCGCCTGTGAGAACGAGATCGTGCCGTCGGGCATGCCCGGGATGGCGTTCGGACCGAACTCCGCTTGCGTGTCCCACAGATCCGAGCGCAGGCCACCGGCGTTGGTGACGCCGATGGTGGCGCCGTTCGGGATGGCTGACATCGAATCCAGCAGCGCATCGGCGACGAGGTTGCCGAGCGTCGATTCCTCGGCGCGGTTGTCGCGGGTGCCGCCGCTCCACACACCATCGACGAACGAGCCGCCGCCGAACGCGGTGGTGATGTCGGCGCTGACCTCGGCGACGGCGGTGTTGCCCACCTCGGCGGCTGCGGCCAGGGCCGCCAGCACGATGTCGTTCACCTCGGAGACGCGCGGGTACGTCGCGATCAGCTCGGTCGGGGCCGTCACGGTGTGTGCCACGTTGCGCTCGGTGTGTGCGGTCACGGCGAATGTGGTGGGGTCGATCGTCAGCACCACTTCGCCGACGTCGCTGCCGTATGAGCCGCTCTGCACGACCGGGCGGGTGTGGTCGGTGCCGGGGACCGGCGCCGACCACGCGTATGCCTTGTGCGTGTGGCCGCCGAACAGGGCGGCGACCTTCGGGGAGGTGTGCTCGACGATGTCGGCGAACGCGCCGCCCTTGGCGACCTCGGTCTCGAGGGTCGATCCAGGCACGCCCTCGCCTGCACCCTCGTGGAACGAGGCGATCAGCACATCGGCCTCGCCGTTGGCGGGGTTGCCGTCGGTGAGCTGATCGGCCACCCGGTTGATGGCTTCGACCGGGTTGCCGAAGTCGAGGTTCGCGATGCCGGTTGGGGTCACCAGCGACGGTGTCTCCTCCGTGACGGCGCCGATCACCGCGACCGTCATTCCGTCGATGTCGAACAGCTCGTATTCCTGCAGCGCCGGGGTCGTGGTGCCCTTCAGGTAGACGTTCGCTCCGATGTACGGGAAGTGGGCCTCCTGCATCACGCGCTCGCTCAGATCTGCGAAGCCGCGGTCGAACTCGTGGTTGCCCACCGTCGCGACGTCGAGATCGAGCGCGTTGAACACGTCGATCGTCGGCTTGTCTTTCGCCACCGACGAGGCGAACAGCGAGGCGCCGATCAGGTCACCCTGCGCGAGCGCCAGCACCGGCCCCTGCGCCGCGTCACGAAGTTGCTCGAATGTTCCCGCCACGCGCACCGTGTTGCTGTCGATGCGACCGTGGAAGTCGTTGATGCCGAGCAACGTCAGCGTGACCGGTGCGGCATCGGCGGTGAGCCCGACCTTCACGGGGTCGTGGTCCGATGAGCGATAGGCATCGGGCGCGTAGAACAGCGTGCCGTGCGTGTTGTAGCGGCTGTACTCCAGTGCCACCGACTCGCCGGAGTTGATGTTCCAGATATCGGCGCCGCTGGCGCGATCGAGGGCTGGGCCGTTCAGCAGGATGTGATCGAGCGAACCCGAGAGCCCACCGAACGAGTAGCTCGATGTCTGCACGCCGAGCTGCTCCGCGGCGTTGACGTAGCCGGCGGCGTAGAGCACCTGGAGCGGATCCTCCATCCCGTACGAGTTGAAATCACCCAGGAGCGCCACCGAGGCGGTGTCGCCCTTGATGGATGCGACCCAGTCGCGAAGCGCGGTGGCCTGCTGCATCCGCGATGCGTTGGATGCGCCCTGGCCGTCGCCCGCGTCGGCATCGCCAGGCCAGGGACCGGGCGAGCCCTTCGACTTGAAGTGGTTGACCACCACGAGCACGGGGGCGCCGCCGCCGGCCGGCTCGAACACCTGGCCGATGGGCTCGCGCGCGTTGCCGAATGCCTGCTCGGTTCCGCTTTGCGTGCCAAGCGCGCGGGAGGTGCCGACGGGCACTGCGGCATCGAGCTGGTAGATGATCGCGTTGGTGATCACGTCCTGCTGCGCGAGCGGCGGAAGCTCCGTCGATGACGGCACGAAGGCCCACCGGGTCGCACCCGCGGCGGCGTTCAACGCGCCGACCAGCGTGGCCGTGGCTTCGTCGGCGCTCTCGCCGAGCACCGCCGAGTTCTCGATCTCCATCAGACCCACAACGTCGGCATCCAGCGCGCCGATCGCCGCGACGATCTTGTCTTGCTGGCGCTGCAGATCGGCTGCGCTCCACGCGCCTCGCTGCTGGCAGCCCTCGCGCACGGTGACGCCATTGCCGGCGCGGTCGCGGTACGGCACGCACGACGGGTTCTGATCGCCGAGCGTGGTGAAGTAGTTCAGCACGTTGAACGATGCGATCGAGAGCTGGCCGCCGACCGATTCCGGCGCCGCGGTGCGCGGGTTGGCAAACGACGCGGGGGCGTTCGCCGGGGCCTCGGCCGAGAGCGTCGTCGTCGGGTTGAGCTTCCAGGTGTTGTTGCGGTAATCGACGATGACGGGCGCGCTGAAGCTGACGGCGGCGCCGACCACCACGGGTGCGGTGAGCGATACCCACGGGGGAGTGAGCGCGCTGTTGCTGGAGCTGAGGAAGTTCGTCGTCGCACCGTCATCGAGCACGACGCCGCGGGCCGCGTTGTCGGCGGCGACGGCGGCGGCCTCGGGGGTGCCCGGGCGGGCGATGTCGGTGGGCTGGCGCAGCGGCGTGGTGCCGGCGGCGATGCCCACTTCGCCATATTGGTTGGTCGCGTAGGTGTTGCTCACCGTGAACGGACCCTGCGGTGCGAAGAGCATGCCCTCGAGCGACTCGCGCTGGGCGGCATCGGCCGGCCAGTGCAGCGCGGCCGGTACCGGGGCGGTCACCGTGTCCGAGAGGTGCGCGAGCGATGCGGGATCCGCGACGGTGATCTGGGTGAGCCCGAAGTGCTCGCCCACGACACCGGTGACCTGCACGTACTGCCCGATCGCGACCGTCCCCACCGTCGAGGGGCTGTAAACGAACAGTGCATCGGAGGCGGCGTGCGCGGCGAGGTCGATCGCGCCGCCCGTGCCGGGGGCCTGGATGTAGTAGCCGTTGAATCCGCCGTTCGGGTATGCCGCGGTGACCACGCCTGTGGTGGTGACGGTCTGCCCCGTCAGCGGTGATGCGTCACCGGTGCCCTGTACCTCGGCGATGGTCACGCTCGTCGGATCCGGATCCGGATCCGGATCTGGATCTGGGTCCGGATCCGTGCTCGTCCACGCCTTTGGGCTGGGCGTGCCGACGGCGAAGTCCTGCGAGTTGTCGGCCCTGTTTGTGTGTGTCGCGTCGCGCGAGATCGAGGTTGCGTTCGTCGTCCCCGGTGCAGGGGCGGCGCCCGCGAAGCCGTTGGCGGCGCCGAAGCCGACCAAATCGACCACGGCGGGTTCTTCGGCGATCGCGGCGCCGGTCCCGCTGAGGGCAGCGGTGCCCTGCACGAGCGCGACCTTGCCGGCGGTCCCGCTCATCGGGATGGCACCCTCGTTGTTGACCGTGATGCTCGGCTGCGTGCCGGCGCCCGTCGCCTGCCCGATCACCCAGGTGGCACCCGCGGGGACCGTGCCGCTCAGCGGCGTGACCTGCCAGCTGGTGCCGGTCGCAGAGGCGTACTGCACGCTCCACCCGGAAAGATCCACGGGGTCGTCCGTCGTGTTGACCAGCTCGATGAAGTCACGATTGATGGGGGCGCCACTGTTGCCGCCGCCACCGTAGACCTCGTTGATCAGCACGCGTGGCGTGATGCCCACCGCTGCGTTCGCCGAGAGCGGTGCGAGCCCGAACAGCGCGACCGCGGTGGCAATCGCGGCCGTGGCCGCCAGCGGTCGTCGGAGCCTCGCGCGTGCCGCATGCAAGGTGGTGGACGGGTCGGTCTGCACAGGGTTCATTGCTCTGCTCCACACTGAGAAGGGGTGTGCCGCAAACAGGGATACGCCGCGGCGAAACCAGCCGATTGGAGATGAGCATCCCGCACTCATCGGGCGGCCGCAAGGCCCCCACGTGAACCCTTTCTCGCCGCCGGGAGAACACTCGGCGTGCGCGTGCCTGCGGTACCCGGACCGTCGCCCCGCGTGGCGGGCGCGGCAGGAATCGGCGGGTGCCCGCGGCACGTGCGGGCCGCGGGGGCGAAGTGCGCGCCGGCCCGGTAGAATCGCGGGGATATGTCACCACGCGCCCTGAAGCCGCTCGAGCCCGCCGCCACGGACCCCGCTCGCATCCGGAACTTCTGCATCATCGCTCACATCGACCACGGCAAGTCGACCCTTGCTGACCGCATGCTGCAGGTCACCGGCTCCGTCGCGGATCGCGACATG
>JAGQTK010000070.1 GCA_020439065.1 Microthrixaceae bacterium | reverse complement strand
CCCGGCGGCGCCCGTGGTGACCACCCGGGCCGAGCAGGCCGCGCCGCACCGCACCGCCGCACCCGTCGCCGACGTCGCCTCCTTCGCCACCCTCGCTCGCGACAGGCGCACCCGTGCCCGCCGCCGCGCGCTGTGGACCGCCGCGGCGATCCTCGCCATCCTCCTCCTCGTCACGGCGGGCATCCTGCTCGTGACCTCCGCCCTCGGCCGCTGATTCGGATCCGCAATGCATGTCAAGATGACCCTCTTTCGCGATGACGCCAACTGGCAGGACCTCGTCGTCACCGCCGAGCCCACAGCCACCGTCCGGGAGGTGGCATCCCGGATCGCACAGGCCGATCCGCAGGGCTGGTACGACCGGACGCGCACCTACACGCTGCAGTCCATCGCGCCCGGCAGCGCCGAGTGGCGCATGCTCCCGCCGGAGGCCGTGATCGGCGAGAACTGGCTGACCTCCGGGGCATCCATCGCCCTCGTCGACGAGGCGGATGCCGCCGGCGCTCTGCCATCGCTGCACGATGGCGCATCGGTGACGGTCACGATCGTGGGCGGCACCGAGACCGGGCGCACCTTCGTGTTGGGTGCCGGCTCGCACACCGTCGGGCGTGCGCCCGAATGCGACATCGTGCTCGCCGACGAGTTCATGTCGAAGCGGCACCTGCGCATCGACGTCGGCGCCGGCGTCGAGGTGATCGACCTCGGATCGGCCAACGGCGTCGAGGTCGACGGCCAGCTGGTGCCCCGACTGCGCGTCACCGGTTCGCAGCGGCTGCTCGCCGGATCGACCGAACTGCACCTGGACGTGCGCATCCAGGAGGCCGCGCGCCTTGAGGACGCCGCGGGCCCGGCGTTGTTCAACCGCTCGCCCCGCGTCGAGGCGCGCTACATCGGTCGGGCCTTCGGCGTGCCCGAGGTGCCCAAAGAGCGGGAGGACCAGCCGTTCCCGCTGCTGGCGATGATCGCGCCCATGCTGCTGGGCTTCGCGATGTTCGCGTTCACCCAGCGGCCGCTGACGCTGCTGTTCGTGGCGATGACGCCGATGATGCTGATCGGCAACTACATCACCGGCAAGAACCGCGACAAGCGCAAGCTCGAGCGCTCGGTCGCGAAGTTCGAGTCCGGCCTCGAAGACCTGCAGGCGCGCCTCGTGAGCGAGCAGGCGATCGAACAGGCCGCCCGCGTGGCCGAGGTGCCCTCCTCCGAGGAGGTGCTGCGTGCCGCCGCGGGGTTCGGCCCGTTGATGTGGACCCGGCGCCCCGAGCACTGGAACTTCTTGAACCTGCGGCTTGGTCGCGGCCCGATGGAGAGCCGGAACACCGTCGATGCCGAGCACCGCGGCGAGCTGCTGCTGGAGTACCAGACGCGGCTGGACGAGACGATCGAGCGCAACCGCCTGGTGCTCGATGTGCCGATCGTGGCGAGTCTCGAGGAATCGGGCGCCGTGGGCATCGCCGGCCGCCACGAGCGCGTTTCCGGCTCGCTCGCCTCCGCCCTCGTGCAGCTGACCGGGCTGCACTCGCCGGCCGAGCTCGTCGTCGCCGCGGCGGTCACCCCCGCATGGGCGCGCGAGCTCGACTGGCTCAAATGGATGCCGCACACCTCCTCGCCGCACAGCCCGATCACCGGCAACCACCTGGCAGACAGCGAGCCCGCGGCCAACGCGCTGCTGTCCGAGCTCGAAGAGCTCGTCGCCGTCCGCGAGCGGGCACACCGCAAGGCCGCCGAGACCCGCGGCGCGCTCAACGCCGAGCAGGCGGCCCTGCAGGGGGGCGCACACGTCGGCGAGATGCGCGACAAGGGCGGCTACAAGGGCCCGATGCCGGCGATCGTGCTCGTGATCGCCGACGACGTGATCGCCGACCGCGCCCGCCTGGTCAGCCTCTCCGAGCGCGGCGCCGACGTCGGCATCTTCCCGCTCTGGGTCGCGGAACACGTCGCGGCGTTGCCGGCGGTGTGTCGCACGTTCGTGGATGCCACGGGTGATCAGCCCCCGCGCATCGGTCTCGTCCGGCTCGGCGAGGTGATCGAGGGCGCGCTGCTCGATGTCGTCTCGCCCGCGCAGGCCGCAGCCTTCGGTCGCCACCTCAGCCGCGCGGTCGACGCGGGCGCGCCCATCAACGACACGAGTGACCTGCCGCGTTCGGTGTCGCTGGCGGGCCTGATCGATCTTGAGCTGCTGCACCGCCCGGACGTCGCGGTCGAGCGTTGGCACGAGAACGACTCGGTCCATGATCGGCGCCCCGACGCGCCGCTTCGCCGTCGGCGCGCCGGCCGGCTCCGGGCCACGATCGGCGCCGCCGCGCAGGGCCTGATGCACCTCGATCTGCGCGCGCAGGGTCCGCACGCCCTCGTGGGCGGGACCACGGGGTCTGGCAAGAGCGAGTTTCTGCAGGCGTGGGTGCTCGGCATGGCCGCCGAGTACAGCCCGGACCGGGTGACCTTCTTGTTCGTCGACTACAAGGGTGGCGCCGCCTTCGCGGATTGTGTCAACCTGCCGCACACGGTGGGCCTGGTCACCGACCTCACCCCGCATCTCGTCCGCCGTGCGCTGACGAGCCTGCGCGCCGAGCTGCATCACCGCGAGCTGCTGCTCGGGCGCAAGGGTGCGAAAGACCTCCTCGAGCTCGAGAAGCGGGGCGACCCGGACTCGCCTCCCGCGCTCATCCTGATCATCGACGAGTTCGCGGCGCTGGTCGGGGAGGTGCCCGAGTTTGTCGACGGCGTCGTCGACATCGCCCAGCGTGGTCGCTCCCTCGGCATCCACCTGATCATGGCCACCCAGCGCCCGGCGGGGGTGATCCGCGACAACCTGCGCGCGAACACCAACCTGCGCATTGCGTTGCGCATGGCCGACGAGTCGGACTCCGTCGATGTGATCGGCGAACCCGATGCGGCGCACTTCGATCCGGGCATCCCCGGCCGCGCCATCGCGAAGACCGGGCCCGGGCGCCTGCACCGCCTGCAATCCGGCTACGCCGGCGGCTGGTCACACAGCGAGCCCGAGTCGGCGAGCATCTCGGTCGCGGCCATGCCGTTCGGGGTCACGGCATCGTGGACCGCGCCGAACGACGACGCCGCCCCCGAGGAGCGCGACCTCGGCCCCACCGACCAGAAGCTGATGGTCGACACGTTCATCGCGGCGGCCAGCGCCGCCGGCATCCCGGCACCTCGTCGGCCCTGGCTCGACGAGCTCGAGCCCGCCGTCGACCTCGCGAGCCTGCGCCATCGCACCGATGCGCGCCTGCCCATCGGCGTCACCGACCTGCCGGAGCGACAGGCGCAGGAGACCGCCTCGTTCAACCCCGATGTGGACGGCCACATGGTCATCTACGGCACCGGCGGTTCGGGCAAGTCCGTGGCGCTGCGCACGATCGCGGCATCGGCGGGGCTCGCCGCGCACGGCGGCCCCGTGCACGTCTACGGGCTCGACTTCGGTTCGGGGGGTCTGCGCATGATCGAGGCCCTCCCACACGTGGGCGCGGTGATCTCGGGCGACGACACCGAGCGGATCATCCGGCTCATGCGGCTGCTGCGGGAGCAGCTCGATCGCCGCGAGCGCCTGTACGGCGATGCCAGTGCCACCTCGGTGACCGAGTTCCGCCAGGTCGCGGGGCAGGCGGACGAGGCGCGTATCGTGCTGCTGATCGACAACTTCCCCGCCTTCCGCGACGAGTGGGAGATCCCGCAGGGGCGAAACGAGTGGTACCGCGTGTTCGCCGAGATCATCGGCAACGGCCGCCAACTCGGTCTGCACGTGGTGTTCACCGCCGACCGCCCCGGCTCGGTGCCGAGCTCGGTCACCTCGGGCGTGCAGCGGCGCGTGGTGCTGCGGCTGGCAGACGAGATGGGCTACGCGGTGCTGGACGCACCGAACGACGTGCTCAGCGAAACCTCGCCGCCCGGCCGGGCGCTCGTCTCGGGAAACGAGACGCAGCTCGCGGTGCTCGGCGGCTCCTCCGTCGCAGCCGAGCAGTCGGAGGCGATGGCCCGCCTCGCCGCGCGGATGCGCGCGGACGGCGTGGCGCCGGCCCCCGGGATTGCCTCGCTGCCCGCGATCGTTCCGCTCGGCTCGCTGCCGCAGCTGCCCGGAGCGCCCCTGGTGCTGGGCCTGGCCGAAGAGACGCTCGCGCCGTTCGCGCTCGAGCCGGCCGGAGCGTTCGCGCTGGCGGGTCCTCCCGGCAGTGGACGCACCGAGGCGCTGCGCGTGATCGCGCAGCGCCTGTTCGAGCGCGGCGACATGCCGGTGTACTACGTCGGCAACAAGCGCTCGCCGCTCGCCGAGGATCCGCGTTTCGCCGCGCGCGCGACCACGATCGAAGCGGTCACCGAACTGGCCAAGCTGGTGCGCGAGATCGTCATCGATGAGGAATCCACCTCGCGCGTCGCGGTCATCATCGAGCAGCTCGGCGACTTCTTGCAGACCCCGGCCGATGCGCCGCTGGTCGATCTCGTGCGTGCGATCAAGCGCGAGGATCACTTCGCCGTCGCTGAGGCGGAATCCTCCTCGTGGGTGACGTCTTGGCCACTGTTCGGTGAATTCAAGAGCGCGCGCCGCGGCCTGCTGCTGCAACCGGACTCGACCGACGGCGACGTGATCCTGAAGACCACCCTGCCCCGCCTGAAGCGCTCCGAGTTCCCCGTCGGCCGCGGAATGCTGGTCTCCTCGGGCGGCGCGACACGCGTCCAGCTCGCGCTCGCGGACGGCTCGGAGACGACAGAACCCCAGGTTGGGAGTGGCATGGCGCGCGGGCTGTAGCGACATGCGACCCCGCGATCGGGCTACGCTAGAGCCCGCCGCAATTCATTATCGCGAGCCGGCGCTGTCGCGCTCTGGAGAGTAAAAGGATCAACTATGGCAAACCTCAACGTCTCGTACGGAGACATGAAGACCGCAGCCAGCCAGCTCATCGCAGGCAAGGGCGCGCTCGAAGACAAGCTCGGCGAGCTGCAGCGCCTCGTGGGCGACCTCGTCGCCTCGGGCTTCGTGACCGACGCCGCCTCGGGCGCATTCAACGACTCGTACACGCAGTTCACCACCGGCGCGACGCAGATGGTCGGCGGCATCCAGGGCCTCTCGGACTTCCTGAACGCCGCTGCCGACGCGCTCGGCAACACGGACGCCGAGCTCGCGAACGCGATTCGCTCCTAAGCACGAAGCAGAGCGGACCGGGCTGATGCCCGGCCCGCTCTGTCGTGAGGTCTCATGGATGAACAACTGATCGTCGACACCCTCGTGCTCGACGCCATCGCGATCGACATCGGTCGCATCAAGTCGGAGTTCGACGGCGCCACCGCGCGCAGCGAGCGCCTCGGCGATGCCGTCGGCCACGCCGGGCTCGCATCCCGCGTCGAGTCGTTCGCGAGCAGCTGGGACCAGCGCCGCGGCGAGCTCAGCGAGCAGCTCGGTCAGGTGCAGACGCACTTGAACACCGCGGTCGAGGGCTTCCGCACCACCGACACCGAGCTCGCGAAGGCGCTGACCGATCAGACGTCGAACTACCCACCGCGCACCGCGCAGCCGCAGTAAGGGAAAGACACATGACCCGCCCCACCGATTGGTCCTCGCTCGGCTACGGCAGCGACCCCGTCCCCGGCGACCATTCGCGGGTCGATCTGATCGGCCGCATGTACGTCGGCACCGCGGACTCGATCAAGCGTGCCGTCGACAACTTCGAGACGGCGCTCGATCCCGAATTCGGGCACAGCAAGACGATGGATGCGATCCGCGAGGTCTCGGGTGACGTCGCCGATCGCGTGCACCGCGCCGAAGACCGCTACCGAAGGGTGGGCGAGGCCGTCATCGTCTATGCCGCGGCGCTGCGGATCGCGCAGCAGAACTCGGCAGACGCGCTCGCGAGCGCGAACGCCGCCGAGACCGCGCTGCACAGCGCCAACAACATGGCGGCGTACTACCAGCGCCAGGTCGACAGCCCAGACACCCCGCCCGCGAACCTTGCCGGCTACACCCAGTCGCAGTCGACGTGGGAAGGCCGGGCGAACGAGGCGACGCGCACCATCTCGAGCGCGGTGGCGACCCTGCAATCCGCGATCAGTTCGCGTGATTCCGCCGCGAACACCGCCATCAGCTCGATCGAGAACGTCGGGGACTCGGGCAACCTCAACGACTCGGCGTGGGACAACATCGTGCAGTGGGTGCACGAGAACAAGGAGCTGATCGACCTCATCGTCGACATCGTCGGCTACATCGCCACCGCGGTGATGGTCATCGCCCTGTTCATCCCGGGACTGAACGCCATCGTGGGCCTGGTCGCCCTGATCGCGACGATCGTGACGCTGGCGAACGTCGCGCTGCAGGTCGCGGCCGGGACGATGGGTCCCGTCGAGGCGCTGCTGAACGTCGGGCTCGCAGCGCTCACCTTCGTGGGTGGGCGCGCCATCAGCACCGCGGTGAAGGGCACGCAGTCCGCCGTCGGCGCGTCCGTCAGCAACTCGATCCGCGGCAGCTACGGCAGCGCCCGGATCTCGGGCATGACCCAGGCCCGCGCGATGAGCATGGTCGACGAGGCGATCGCGGTGTCGCGCCCGGGGCAGCTGACGATGCTGGAGCGGCTGAAGTACCTCACGCTCGATTTCCGTCAGGTCTCCGAGATTCGCAACGTCGCGAACATTCAGCTGCTCAGCGGCAACCTGTCGAGCCACTCGGCTCGGCACATGGCACGCCTTGCGCAGCTTTCGGGGTTCAGCTTCGCCCTCGAGGGCGGCTCGCAGATCGCCGAACTCGCGATCAACTCCGGCACGGCCAACGAGAAGCCGCTCGCCTGGCGACTCGGAGACAACTGGTGACAGGCGCGCAGCGGCTCGGCCGCGCGGTCGGCGTCACGAACGTCGTCGCCACGATGGCCGCGGTGGTGGGCCTGCTCCTGTTTCCGAAGGTCGTCGGATCGCTGATCGCGATGCTGAGCTGGTCGGATGACGCGAAAGCGGCGTGCGAGAGCGAACCCGGCTGCGCCGTGAATCTCGTGCCCGGGGGAGTGCTGCCCGTGTGGTGGGCGCTCGCCTGGATCGCCCTGATCGCGATCAGCGTGCTGGTGTGCTGGAGCCCAAACCGCTGGTGGTCCGCCCGCGGCAAGGGGCGCGCGGCGGTGTTCGCGGATTCGACACCGCGATGGCTGCGCGTGCACGCCGGCGTCGCCGCCTTCGTCTGCGTCGTGCTCGTGTTCCCGGGCCGCAGCGTGGCCGGTGCGTGGGCGATCGAGTACCTCTACGCCGCCATCGCCGCGGTCGCGGTGATGGGTCTGGCCACGCTGAGCCTGCGCAGCGCCCGCGCGGCGCTCGATCCGAAGGAGTTCGCGCGGCTGCTCGGCCCCGGCCCGTTCGGCGCCACGGGTGCGGCGCCCGCGACGCAGCGCTCGCCCGGCACCCCCGCAGCCAACAAGGCCGCCAAGCGCACCGCCGCTGCCGCGCAGCTCGCGGCGCACAGGCACCCCGAAGCGCCGAAACAGGGCCCCGCGACGCCGAAGAACGGCCCCGTCTCGTGACCGCGGCAGCAGGCGGAACCCCGCGCCCCCGGCTCTCGCTCCTGCTTCCCGAGGGCTGGGTGCGCGTGAGCACCGGCCCCGATCGCGAGAGCCAGGTCCGACAGATCGCCTCGCAGGCGGCTGCGGGCATCGAGCAGAGCAGACGCGACATGGCGCGGGTGCGGCTGCGCGGCATGCTCGGCGATGCCGTGCGCCAGGCCGCAGAGCGCGGGCTGTTCGAGGTGTGGCTGCCCATCGCGCCCACATCGGGCTACAGCATCCCCGCGTCGTTCGCCGTCGGCCCGCTGCCGAAGCCGCCGGCCGAAGGCGCGAGCGTGCACGACACGCTGCTCGGCCTCAGCGCGGCGACGCCCGGTTCGCAGGCTGTTGACATTTCGGGCGCCCTTTCGGTGCGCACCATCGCCGATCGCCCGGCGGTGCTCGATGACGCCGGTGCTCTGGCGACGCCGGCAGTGCGCCTCGTGAACTACATCGTGAGCCCGACGCCCGAGTATGGCGAGTGGACGGTGTTCAGCGCGAGCCTGTTCGTGCCGGACGGCCCGGACGCGGCCGAGATCCTGGCGGCGCTCGAGTTCTTCGCCGATTCGTTGATGGCGACCGTGCAGATCGCGCCGGAGGAGGCAGCATGAGCGTCTCGGTGCACTACCCCGACGGGTGGATCGGCATCCCCGATTTCGGTGCGGGCGAGGTCTTCGAGACCCCGAGGGCGTGGGCGCAGGCGCTGGTCGTCGAGCTCGTCGAGGGCTCGAGCATCCCGCTCGAGCCGAGCGAGCAGGAGGCCCTGGTCGGCGCCCTCGCGCTCGTCGCGACCGGCGTCGCCGAGCGCGGCGCGCGCGCGTCGTACGTGCACCTGCGCACCCTGCGCGGTCCGCTGGAGCTGGTCGATCTCGCGCTGGTGCCGCGTGCGGCGGTGGGGGATGCGCCCGCCGCTGAGGTCGCCGGCGCGCTCGACCCGGATGCCGTGCGCCCGCCCACGGTGACGGAGCTGCGCACCGCAACCGGCCTGCGCGGGGCGCTGGTCATCCGGCACGCACCGCTCGATGCCGATGCCCCGCACATCCTCACCCTGCGCGCGAGCGCCGCGCTCGATGTCGGCGACGGATTCGCGGTGCTCGGCACGGCCACGACGGATCTTGCGGCGTTCGAGGCGTTCCGCCCGGAGTTCATGGCCCTGATCGAATCGGTCGCCGTCACGCCCTGAGCGGGCGCTGCGAACGGGCTGCGAGCAGGCCGAGCGCGTGCTGGACGCTCCCGAGCCGCGCGCCCCAAGTTTGACGCACCGGCGCGGGGCGGGTACGATTGACGCGGTGTGCGATCTCGCGCGCCTTGTGACGAGCCTTGCGGCGTTGTGATAAGGACGAGGGTTCGCACCATCTCAGGGAGCGATCTGCGAACAGATCACCCCCACGGCATATCCAGCGGATAGGCATGTCTCATGCCGTTGCATCCGTGGATCACACGTGAACCCGAAGCATCCACCGCCAGCGTTCAGGGCGGGGAGCGTGCCGGGGTGAGAACACGAACCGCTGTCACCGTGCAGCACAATCAAGGAGAATCTGTGCCAACCATTCAGCAGTTGGTCCGCAAGGGCCGCACGCCGAAGGTCACCAAGACCAAGGCGCCTGCACTGAAGGCGAACCCCCAGCAGCGCGGCGTGTGCACCCGTGTGTACACGACCACGCCCAAGAAGCCGAACTCGGCTATGCGCAAGGTCGCCCGTGTCAAGCTCTCGAACGGTACCGAGGTCACGGCCTACATCCCCGGTGAGGGCCACAACCTGCAGG
>JAGQTK010000006.1 GCA_020439065.1 Microthrixaceae bacterium | reverse complement strand
GCCCGACGCCGACGCGGTTCACGCCCAATTCGACCGGCTGCTGGACTACGTCGACGGCAAGCTCCCCGACGCGTTCGAGCACCTCGACACCGCCAGGGCGGACATCCTCGCCTTCACACAGTTTCCCGAAGGGCTCTGGCAGCAGATCTGGTCGAACAATCCCAACGAGCGCCTCAACCGAGAAATCCGCCGCCGCACCGACTCCGTCGGGATCTTCCCGAACCGCGACGCGATCATCCGCCTCGTCGGCGCAGTCCTCGCCGAACAGACCGACGAATGGGCCGAAGGCCGACGCTACCTCGGCCTCGACATCCTCGCCAAGAGCCGCCTCACCCTCGTCACCGACACCAGCACCGAGGAGGTGACCGACCCCGTCCTCGAACTCAGCGCCTAACCCCTCACATCGAAGGACCGACCGCTACACCACTACCAGGGACTTGACCGCTCGGCAACACTGGTCGCTGCGATGATTAGCTGCGCCTCAAGCCCCTGGAGCTGGCTCCTCAGTGCTCGGACATCCGATCGACACGCCGTGAGTTGGCGCTTCAGCTCTTCGATCTCCTTGTCGCGCGGTTGTGCGGTGTCCACGCGTCGAGACCACTCCGCAAGAATCTTCACAGCACGATTCATCGTGGCGCGACTCACGCCGGCTTCGCGGTAGAGATTCTCCTTGATCAGACGTCCATCGGTGCGCATCGCCTTGCCGGACAGCAGCCGCTCCATAGCATCCCGGAGGCGGCGTTCTGAGGTGGTCTCGCCATCAGGCATCACTGAGCCTCTTCGTGATCTTGCGGACATCCCGCAGTTCGCTCTCGAGCTGCTCACGGTTGTGCGCAGCCATTCTTCGGTCCTTCAGTTTCGCAACGAGGTCCTGTTCTTCCGCAATCCAAATCGGGGCGTGCTCGCCGCTGACAACTGAGTTGCGGCAGGTCGCCGGCTGGCAACGATTCGGCATCACACCTTGTTCTGCGACCTCCGCTGGTACGCCCTTCAAGCACGCTGCTTGCTCTGGGATCCCGAGGCAGTGGTTCACGGTGCCCCAGCGGAGAGTGCTGAACTGATCCCGGAGGAGTGTCCTGAGAAGTCGATCATCGCCGATCATCACTGCGGGTTCCGACGCGGCCGCAGCATTCACATGCGAAATGCCTTCGCGGAAGCGCTGCGCGCCGGCGCTAGCCAGCTTCATGTTGGGGGATTGGCCGTTCGACCACATCCCGGCGAGCCGTGCAACGACGGCTTCCTGAAGTTCATGTTCGAACTCGGCTGCCCACTCGGGCGTCTCACGGGCATATCCAGACGTCGTCGCGTTCGCTACGGCTCGCTTGGCCGCGTGCTTCAGCTGGATCCCGAGCGCTACCTCTCCGTCGGGTTGTTGCGCGGTGATGATCGACATGGTCCGGCGGAACATGTGCGGTGAGAGACGGAAGTCTGGAATAGTCTCCAGCCCGGCATTCGGGCCGAGCGCGTTGACCTGCCGAACGAACTTCCTGAGCTCATCGTGCTGGTCGAAGTGAGTCAACGTCTGACTATCGCCTCGACCCTGCCTCGTCGAGCCGAAGACGGTATCCGAGAATGACAGCCGTTCCGCGACGGCGATGGCTTGGGCGACAGGCGCGATGATCCAGCAGCTATGAGCGTGATGACCGCGACGCTCGTCGCAGGCACCGAGCCTGCACGAGCGGGAGTACTTCGTCATGGTCGCAATCCCTCACGACCTCTACGACCATCCCCGCAGTCTTGTCGTGCCCCGCATTCACGTCGCAGCGGCGGCATGGATCGAGCACATGAACTAGCTCACGCATCCGGACGCGCTCCCTGGAAAGCGAAACGTGCCGGTCGAGCGCTCTCGGGTGCTCCTTCGGACCTTTGCCGACTACGAGGGCCGCTGGGACCTGCTCGAAGTTGACCAGGGCGCCGCCCCGGTCTTGCTGCCCTCGCGCTTCCGCGACCTTGCGCTCTCGGACAGCGTCGGCCTACCGCCAGACCACGAGTGGCGCGAGGGGCTTCCGGAGTGGTGAACGAGATCGAGGACGCTTGGTAGGCCGAACTGCGCGTCCACTATCAGCCCGAGGATGTGCGCCTGCTCCTGATTGGCGAGAGCGCGCCGACCGACCACGGCGGCACTCGGCCGCGGAACTTCTTCTACGCCGACCACCTCGGCTACGACAATCTCTACCGTGGCGTCGGCGAGGCGCTGTACGGCCTCCGTGGCCTGGAGAAGCGCTCGCACGACAAGCGCCCATGGCTTCGACGGCTGCAGGCCGACGGCGTCTTCCTGATCGATCTGGTTCCGTACCCCGTCAACGATGTGTCGGATCGGAACGATCACTTTAGCTAACGGAATGTTCATCCTTGCGGGCCGCGCCTCGGCGCCAGGTGCTTCGCACGTCGCTGATACGAGTCCACGAACAAGTCCGGGCACAGGCGGTACCGCGCACGTGGGTTCGCATACGCTGGGGTGTCATGTGGCGATGGAGGAGAGCGCAGCGCGGCCACGAGGGCACTTCGATGACCCGGGTCACGGTACGGGCAGGCGCATCCAAGGGACCTTGCATGCGTGTGTCGGGGGTGCTCGAGCTCCTGACCGCAGCCCGGGGAGTGCAACCATGATCGCTCACGAGGCCAAGCATGTCGTGCTGAGCAATGACGACCGCCAGTATGTGGCGCTCCCACCGATAGATGCCGAGTGGAAAACGATCGTGCTCCGCCGAACGACCTTGTATCTTGCGGGCGACCGTATCGTCCGGCGCATCCGGCACGACGACCCGGATCGCGGCGCGGTGTACACCGAAGACGAAATCGATCGGATGCTCGACCCCGAGCACACGCACATCCTTCCGGTGGCGGGGCGAGGGAAACCGGTGAAGCTCACCGAGGCGACTGCGGCAAGTAGGCTTCACCCGGTCGGGGTCGGCGTCGCGCTGGGCAGGGACCCGGCGATCGTGAACACCCGCACCGGGCATTGGTACCCCGTCGCCGATCCTCTCGTCCCCGACCCCAGCGCGGTCAGTGCCCGCGAGTGGCTCACCGCTTGGAAAGCCGCGACCACGCCGGAGGATCTGGCTGACCTCCGCAGGTTCGCGCTCCGCGAGCCCCGACAACGCGTGAACTACGAGGAAGGCGATGTTTTCGCGTTCCGTCACACGCGCCGAGCGTGGGGCTTCGGGCGAGTGCTCTTCGACCGAGCCGCCCGCTTCGCAGCCGGTGACATCCCGAAGGAACAGCAGCACGGGTACATGCAATACCTCGGACGCGTGGTGCTGGTGCAGGTGTTCCGCACGCTGGAATCCTCTCCCGACGTCAGCGTTGACGATGTGGTGAACGTGCCAGCGCTGCCCTCGCAGATGGTCATGGACGACGGGCTTCTCCATGGCGCGTGGCCCATCATCGGCCACGCGCCTCTCGAGCCCAGTGGGATTGATCACGAACTGCTGGTGGGGCGATCGCTCGCCCTCGACGACGACACCTGGTTCTTGCAGGACGGACTGCGCTACGTCGAGATGCCCGAACAGACCCTGTTCGCGCGCATTCCCCCCGACCTCGTCGAGCTCCTCGGGAGCACCTCGTTCGCGGTCACCGCCAGCGGGCCGAGCCTCAACACGGCAGACCTGCGAGCCTGCATCGACGCCGACTCGAACGCCCCACACTGGCAGCATGCCCCGAGGGATCTGCGCAACCCCGGCCACCAGGCGATACGTGACAGCCTCCTGCGAGCCTTCGGCGTCGAGACCTGACCCGGACCCGCATGCGCCACGTCGCAGAACGGACGAGGCATGCTCCGCTCGGCACGTGTGCACAGTGAACGACCCTCAGCCGCCGGGCGCAGGCCGGCGGGGCCTGCCCTGTGCGCGCAACGCTCAAGGCCGCTCCGCCGCGGTTCGCTTGTAGGCGCGGGCTGCGGCGGATGCTGGGAAGAACGAGACAACAACCCAGAGCAGCACCCAGCCGGTGCCCACCCCCAACAGCACAGCCGCACCTGAGTCGAGTTTGATCAACAAGAGGATGCCGGCAACGACGCCGGCGGCAACCGCGCCGAACCCACCCGCGTAGAGGGAGGGGACGATGGCCTTGTGAACGGTGATCCAAGCGTTCTTGTCGTGCAGCGTGAGGGCGGAGCGGTAGCCGAGCATCCACTGCTGGCGAAAGGTCCCGCGTTGACTTGCGCGGGCCCACCACAACACCAGCAGACCGAGCAGCACCACCAGCGCGGCACTGATGAGGTAGGGCATGGTGCCTCCTTCGTGCATCGTGGAGCGCCGTTGCGCCCCCGCTTCCACGGTAGGAACATCGACGACGGGCAGGCCACCAACCGTGGGTTGAATCATGGCAATGGGCGGCTCTGCCGGCAGCGGCAGCGGTGGCGTGTGGCTACCGCTCGGCCGTGATCCCCAGCCGGTGCGCGAGGATGACCGCGTGCACGCGGTCGCGAAGGCCGAGTTTGCTGAACACCTTGTTGATATGGCTCTTGACCGTCGCCGGCGAGAGGAAGAGCCGCTCGCTGATTTCTGCGTTGGTCATGCCGGTTGCAATCGCGAGGAACACATCGTGTTCACGAGGGCTGAGCACATCGAGTGCGCTGCGCTGCGTCTGCACGCTTCGTTGGATGCGCGCCTGTTCGAGGAAGGCATGCTCGATGAGCTTGCGGGTGATGCGCGGCTCGACGACGGCATCGCCCCGGTGCACGGTGCGGATCGCATCGATGAGACGTTCGGGGGTGACGGTCTTGAGGAAGAACGCGCTGGCTCCTGCCTCGAGCGCGCCGAAGGCGTACTGGTCGACATCGAACGATGTGAGCACGACGATTTTCGTCGCCGGATGCGTGGTGGTGATCTCGCGGGTCGCGGCGATCCCGTCGACGCCCGGCATCCTCACGTCCATGAGCACCACGTCCGGTCGATGCGTCTGGCAGGCGGCGATCGCTTCCGCTCCCGAGGATGCTTCGGCCAGGACGGTCATGTCTGTTGCGCTCCCGACGACGAGGGCGTGCCCGAGCCGGGCAAGTTCCTGATCGATGGGCCCCGGGAGTGGGAGGCCAGCGGGTGGCAGCGCAAGGCCCCAAGGCTCGCGGTGACGATCGCCGCGTAGCGCTCCGCCAGGCGTGCGCGCGGGATGCGCGGATCGCGCTGCCAGAGCCGCACCAGCTGTTCGCCGATGCCCGAGATCGCATACGCCTGCGCGAGCAGCGCCTCGTCGGAGGCATCCGCGTCTTCGCGCAGCACGTCGACGATCGCGAGGATCGTGCCCTCGCGCAAGCGACTGAACTCGAGGGCGAGCCCGCCCGAGAGCGTTGTGTCGTTGGAGTAGACGAGCGCCCACAGCGCAGGGCGCTCTTCGACGGTGCGAAAGTACAGCTCGCCCCGCGACCTCCAGTGCTCGTACGGCGATGCGGCGCCGCCCGGTGCGGTGCCGAGGAGCGCGAGGCGCTCATTCAACAGCTCGCGCGCCCGGGCCACGCACTCGATGAGCAGCCCCTCCTTCGAACCGAAGTATTGGTAGATCACCGGCCGCGTCAGGCCAGCGGCCCGCGCGATGTCTTCGACGCTCGTGTTCGCATAGCCGACCGTCGTGAACAGTCGCTCGGCGGCATCGATGACGTGGCTTCGTCGGTTCGGGCGCCGACGCGATACAGCGCCAGCGCCCGCGCCAGCGCCCGCACCAACCCCCGCACCCGCCCGCGCGGCGGCCTCGGGCTCAGCCGGCGCCATCCGTGATCCGTGATCCGTCAATTGTGGCTGACGAGCCGCCACGGGGCGTCCGCGTCGGCGCGTTCGAGCACCGTCCAGTGCGCATTCTTCAGCGGGTCGAGCGTGGCCGATGCGTCTTCGCCGAGCAGCTCGCGCACCGCATAGAGAATCGCGAGCCCGTGTGCCGTGATCACGAGCGTCTCGTCGGAGGAGGTCGCCTCGAGCGCGTCGGTCAGGCCTGCAAGCACGCAGGCAGCAACCGTCTCAGGGTGCTCGCCGTCGGCGGGGACGCCGTCGTTCGCGCGCGACCCGCGCAGCAGCTCGATCATGTCGGGGTGTTCCTCGAGCACCTCGGCATACAGCCGATCCTCCCAACCGCCGAGGAAGCGCTCGCGGAACCGTTCGTCGGTGCGCACTTCGCCGCCGAGCAGCGCAGCCAGTGCGGCCGCGGTGTCGTGGGCGCGGGCGAGGTCAGAGCTGAACAGCCGCACCGGTGCGTGTGCCACGAGGCGCGCGGCCGCCTCCTGCGCCTGCGCCACCCCGAGCGGGCTCAGCGGGGCGTCGATCATGCCCTGGATGCGCCGGCTGCGGTTGTACTCCGACTCGCCGTGTCGCCAGAACACGAGCCGCGTGGCGCTCATCGGGTGACCGCCAGCTCGGCCGCGGCGGTGCGCTGCCCGGCGCCATCGAACCAGTGGAGCCGGGCGGCGTCGACCGCCACGCGCACGCGCGCCCCCACCGCATCCCAGCGCTGCCCATGTTGCTGCATCAAACGAAACTCCTCACCAGAACCAGACTCGTCGAGGCTGCGGCAGCGCACGCTCTGGCTGTCGCCATAGAACTCGCTGCCGATCACCTCACCCTCCATCACCAACGCGCCAGCGGGGGCGACCTCGTCGCGCGCCAGCACACGAGCGGCGTTCGAGCGCCACGCTACACTCGCGCCGCCAGGCAGCTCGTGAAAGTTCATCGGCGGGTTGCCGACGAAGGACGCCACGAACCGGTCGGCGGGCGCGTTGTAGAGCTCGTCCGGGGTGCCCGCCTGGAGCACCTTGCCGTCTTTCATGACCACCAGGTGCGTGGCCATCGACAGCGCCTCCGACTGGTCGTGCGTGACCATCACCATGGTCGCGCCGAGCTCGCGGTGCAGGCGGCTGATCAGGCTGCGCGCGTCGGATCGCAGCTGCGCGTCGAGGGCCGAGAGCGGCTCGTCGAGCAGGAGGATCGAGGGCTTGCGGACGATCGCGCGGGCCAGCGCCACGCGCTGCTGCTGCCCGCCGCTGAGCTGCGCCGGCTTGCGCTCGAGCAGCGGCGTCAGGCCCAGAAGCTCGGCGACGTGCGCGGTGCGCTCGGCGATCTCGGGCGCCGACAGCTTCTCGCCGAGCCCGTGCTTCGACGCCATCCGCAGCCCGAAGCCAATGTTGCGGGCCACGGTCATGTGCGGGTACAGCGCGTAGTCCTGAAACACCATGGCCAGGTCGCGGTCGGGCGACGCCGTCATGTCTTCGCCGCCGATCAGCAGCATCCCGCTCGTCGCCGTCTCGAGCCCGGCGAGCACGCGCAAAAAGGTCGACTTGCCGCAGCCTGAGGGCCCCACGATCACCGTGAGCGAGCCGTGCGGGATCGTGACGTCGACGCCGCGCAGCGCGGTGGCGCGCCCGAACGTCTTGGTGAGGCCCGCGACGGTGATGTCGGTCGAGCGGTGGGTCGAGAATTCGTCGATGAGCGTCATGCTTCGTTCGCTTTCATGAAGGCGTCGGTGATATGGCGGGATGCCACGGCATAGACCAGCAGGATGGGGAGGGTCGACAGCACGGAGGCGGCGAGCAGCCCGCCGAAGTTGTTGCCCTCGGCGGTCATGAACTGTTGCAGCCCGATCTGGATCACCGTGTTGGTGGGTTCGCGTGCGACCAGCAGCGGCCAGAGGTATTCGTTCCAGCCGCTGATGAAGCCGAGGATGAACACGGCGCCGAGGGCGGGGCGCAGCTGGGGGAGCACCACACGGATGAACGTGTCCCAGGAGCGCGCACCGTCCATGCGGGCGGCGTCCAGCTGCGAGGGTGGGAGCGAGCTGATGTGCCGGTGCAGCAGGAGCAGGGCGAGCGCGCTGCCGGCGATCTGCGGCAGGATCAGCCCCTGCGGCGAGTTCAGCCAGCCCAGCTCGGCGGTGATGAGGAACTGGGGAATGATCAGGGTCTGCGTCGGGATGGCGAGGGTCGCGGCGAACAGCGCATAGATGAGCGTGCGCCACCTGGGGGCGAAGTAGACGAGCGCGAAGGCGGCGAGCACCGAGACGATCAGCTGCCCGATCGCGATGCCGCCGGCCATCACGAAGGTGTTGAACAGCTGCGGCCCGAGCGGGAACCGCGTGAGCGCATAGGCGTAGTTCTCGAACGTCGGGTGCGCAGAGATCACGGTCGGGCTGTAGATCTCGCCCATGGGCTTGAAACTGGTGACGATCGCCCAGAACAGCGGAAACAGCTGCATCGCGGCGATGACGACGAGCACCGCGTGCCAGCCGACCGATCCCCACACGCGGCGGGCGGGGCGGGCGGTGCGGGCCGTGCGGACGGGGCGCCGCGAGGGGGAGGCGGGGGCGGCGTCCGTTGCGCTCGCCGCCTGCGCGACGATCTGGGGATGCTGCGTGGTGACGCTCATGCGGACCTCCTGGCTTGGCGGCGGCGAACGAGCTCCACCGCGACGGCGACGACCACGACCGCGAGGAGCACGACGACGGAGGCGGCCGATGCCTCGCCCATCTCGAAGAACGTGAAGCCGAGCCGGTAGATCGTGTAGTAGACGTTGTCGGAGCTGTAGCTCGGCCCGCCCTGGGTGAGGATCGAGATGTTGTTGAACGCCCACTGCCCGGCCGTGACGAGCGAGAGCGCGCCGAGCAGTAGCACTGTGCCCTTCAGCTGCGGGATGACGATGTGCGTGGTGGTGTCGAACGCGCTCGCGTTGTCGAGGCGGGCGGCGTCGAGGAGGTTACGGCGCAGGCCCGCAAGGGCGGCGCTGTAGAGCAGGAAGTTCATGGCGATGACCTTCGCCGAGGTGACGACGACGATCGCGGGCAGCGCGGTGGCGGGGTCGCCGAGCCAGTTGGGGCCGGCGATGCCGAACATCGCGAGCACCGAGTTCACGAGGCCGTTGAGGGGCGTGAGGATGAACTGCCACGAGACGCCCAGCGCGACCGGGGCGACCATCATGGGCAGGAAGATCACCGCGCGGTACAGGTGGGTGAGGCGGGACGCTCGTTGCCAGAGCATGACCGCGAGCACGAGCGGGACGACGGTTGCGAAGGGCAGCAGCAGCGCCGCGTAGAGCACCGTCTGGCCGACGGCGATCCAGAACACCTCGTTCGCGAAGAGCCGGGCGTAGTTGTCGATGCCGACGAACGCGCTCTCGCGGTTGAGCTGCCAATCGGCGAAGCTCAGGAACGCGCTCGCGAGGAGGGGCGCGTAGATCCAGACGACGAGCAGGAGCACGCCCGGGGCGACGTAGAGCGCGGGGCGTACGCGGGCGAAGCCGCCGGACGTCGTGCGACGTCCGGCGGCTGCAGTGCGGGTCATGGTCACGGGAGCTCGGCGCGGATCTTGCCTGCGACGCGGTCGAGCGTCGCGTCGACGTCGGCGCCCTGCACGAGGATCGGCTCGACCGCCTCGTCGTGGTACGTGACGGTGGCCTGGTTCGAGCGTTTGCCGGGGAAGAACTGGTACGGCTCGACATCGTTCAGCTGCTCGAGCGCGGGCACCAGCATGGTGTTCTCCGTGAAGTAGTCGCCGAGCCACTTCGGGTCATCGACCATGTCGGCACGCAGCGGCAGGTAGCCGATCTTCTGCGTGATGATCATGTAGGCCTCGGGGCTGGTCATGAACTTGATGAACTCCCACGCGGCCTGCTGCTGCGCCTCGTCTTCGGCCAGCATCATCAGCGCGGCGCCCGAGTGCGTCAACTTGGGCTTCTTGCCCTCGATGAGCTCGGGGAACCCCGCGGTGCGGATCTCCCAGCCCGCGCTGTCGGCCGCCTTCAGCAGCGACGAGGAGTACGCCGTCGTGTTGACGAACATGCCCAGGTCGCCCTGCGTGAACGCGGCCATCGCGTCCTCGGTCTTCACTGCGGGCATCAGGCCGTCGGAGACGAGGTCCTGGAGCAGGGCGAAGCCCTCCTTCGCCTCGTCGCTGTCGATGCCGATGTCTTTGCCGCCGTCGGTCGTGAGTGAACCGCCGACCGAGTTCAGCACGGACTGCGCCATGAAGTCGGCCTTGGACTCGGCGACGAGGCCGAAGTGCACGCCGTGGTGACCGGCATCCACCAGCACCTGCGCCGCGTCACGGATCTCCTTCAGCGTCTCGGGCGGGGTGTCGGCGTCGAGACCGACCTCCTCGAAGAGGGTGGCGTTGTAGAAGAGCGTCGGCGTCGAGATCGTGTACGGCACGCCGTGGTTCGTGCCCTCCCAATCGCCGGTGCCGAGGATGCCCTGCGGCAGCCCGGCGGTGGCTTCGGCCCATTCGTCGCCGGCGGCCTCTTCGATCGACTGCATGGGCAGCGTGGTGAGCGCCTCGCCGACCTTCGAGTACCCCATCTGCACGACATCGGGGCCGTTGCCGGCGGCGACGTCGGT
Organism: Microthrixaceae bacterium; assembly: GCA_020439065.1. Lineage (GTDB taxonomy): Bacteria > Actinomycetota > Actinomycetes > Actinomycetales > Microbacteriaceae > Microbacterium. The sequence goes on along the minus strand of JAGQTK010000006.1, from coordinate 16,611 downwards.
GCGCGTGCGGGTGAGGATCTCGGCGTTCGGGATGGCGCGACCCTCGACCGTGATGTGCGGGTGCTGCTGCATGAACAGGTCGATGAGCTCTTGCGTGCCCGCGCCTGCGGCGCCCTCGGTGCCGAGGTTGTACGAGGCGAACGTGATCGTGACGGGGGTGTCGTCGGCGGGTGTGTCGGCGGCCGGGGCGGTCGATGAGCAGGCGGCGAGCGTGAAGCCGGTGGCGAGCGCCAGGGCGATGGTCGCGGTGCGACGGAATGACATGGTGTTCCTTCGGGGGAGGGTGGGGGAGATGGTTCGCGGCGGACTCGGCGCTCAGCCGACGGTGACCGGCTGACCGGGGACGACGACCGAGACGTCGCCCGCGAAGACCCCCGCCGCGAGCTCCCGGTGGCGAGCGCGGGCGGCGGCGTCGGCCGTCGCGAAGTGGGTGAGCATGAGGCGCTTGGCGCCGCCGGCGGTCGCGGCGCGCCCGGCGTCCTCGGCGCGGAGGTGCCCGTGCTCCGACCTGTCGGGCTGGTCGTACGTGCACTCCGAGAGGAGGAGGTCGACGTCGTGGGCGAGTTCGGCCAGCGCGTCGGTCACGCCGGTGTCGCCGGTGTACGCGAGCACGGCATCGCCGTCGCTCACGCGCACGCCGCTGTTGGGCACGATGTGCAGCAGGCCCACGGTCTGCAGCTCGAGGGCGCCGACCGTGAATGCGTCGCCGGCGGTGTATTCGATCAGCTCGACGGCGATCTCGAACGCCTGATCGAGGATGCTGTGCGAGACGACGGGGAAGGTCGCCGCGTGGCGGTGCAGCTGCGCCGCGCCGCCCGTGGGCACGAAGATCGGGATGCGGCGCGCCGGCGCCGCCGTGATCTCGTCGGTTGCCGGGTCCTTGCGCAGCGCCGGGGCGAGCAGCATCTTCGCGATGGCGAGGGCGTCGTAGACGTGGTCGATGTGCATGTGCGAGATGAAGATCGCATCGAGTTCGGCCGGGTCGATCAGGCGCGAGAGCTCGAGGGCGACGCCGGCTCCGGCATCCAGCGGCACCTTCGTATCACCCGATTCGACCAGGTAGCCCGAGCCCGCCTGCCCGCGCTTCGGCATGCCCGAGACGCTGCCGAGGGGCGTCAACTTCATCGTCACGATGTTCAGTCCTTCCCGTGTGCTTACGATCTGTAAGCGAACACGGGCAACGCTAAAGTCGCGACATGAACCCCGGCCTCCGCCGAGATGACGCGCGGGTGAAAGCCGGGTGGACGGGGCGCGCCCGCGTCAGCCCGCCCGCGTCAGCCCGAGCAGTGCGCTGAGCCCCTCGTCGCGGCCCGGCCAGTTGTGCCGGACGGCGTCCATGCCCGCGTGCCGCACCGCGAAGCGCAGCGCGCTCGCCGCGATGATGGCGTCGTCGGCGTAGCCGAGCACCGGAATGAAGTCGGGGATCAGGTCGAACGGCAGCGCCAAGTAGACGAGCAGGACCCCGAGCCACCAGCGCACCCGCCAGGGCACGGTGGGGTCTGACGAGAGGCGGTCCACCAGCACCCCGACGTCGGGCACGAGCTTGGCGATGGCGTCCCAATCGACCGCTCGTCCGGTCTTGCGAGCCTGCACCCACAACACCGCGAGCAGCCCGAGCCACAGCAGTGCCACGCTCCCGGCCATGCCGGCGAGGATCTGGAGCCAGAGCGGCATGGAGGCTCCTGTGTCTTGTGGGCGCTGCGGGCCCGATCTCTTGCGCGGCCACCCGAGCATGCGCGCACGTAAGACCACAGGTTAGGGGCTGCGCGGGCCTCGGTCAATTGATTGACGTGCGAGCGAGCGCTCCCACAGACTCGTGCCCAGCACGAGAGTTATCCGACTTGCTGGGAACACACCACTCAAGGAGACACGGAAATGCGAAAGAGACCAATTGCAGCGACGCTCGGTGCGTCGATGCTGCTGTCGATGGGCGTGGTCGCCACGACATCGGTGGGCAGCTTCGGCGAAGAACGCTTCCTCCCCGACGTCACGTACGACCTCTCGGTCACCGGCGCCGAGCGCGAGACGATCCACGCCGAGGTGGAAGCGCTCGCCGGCCGGATCAACAATGCCCGCGTGGGCGACGGGAGCTACGACCCGCTGAGCCTCGTGGGCGCCATGCTCGACGGCTCGAGCTATGACTCGATCTCGCGAGGGGGCACGGCGGCGACCAGCTACCCGTTCCCGGTGACCAACAGCGCGGCGAACCAGTATGAGTACGACCGCAAGGTCGCCAAGCTGGCGTGGGTGGTCAAGCTTGCGACCGACCTCGGCTTCCCGACGGTGGTGCAGCGTCAGCCCGACAAGTACGTCTACGTCGAGATCGGCGACCCCGACGCCCCCGAGATGGTGATGGCGCTCAGTCACCTCGACTCGCCGACCTCGGCCGTGACGCCGGCGCAGCTGGCCCGTTGGCGCGACGCCGACGGCAACCTCGGCACCCCGGGGGCCTACCACTCGCCGTACATCAAGGACGGCTGGATCTACGGCACGGGCATCCAGGACGACAGCGGACCGACGCTCGCCACGCTGCTCGCGGCGAAGGTGATGCTCGAGGCCGGGCTGCCGATGGACCGCCGCGTGCGCATCGTCATGGGCGTGTATGAAGACGGCGGCCCCGGCACGCCGACGGCGGCGAACACCGCCACGTTCCAGTCGCTGCCGTACAACACCAACCCCAGCTTCTACGACAACTGGGCCTACAAGAACCTCAACCGCGAGGAGACGCCGATCGCCGGCTACACCTCCGACTCGCGCTTCCCGGTGATCGTGGGCAACTCGCGCGCGGTGACCCCGACCGTGTCGATGGACCTCTCGGCCGACGCCGCTCGCGCCTTCAAGCTGGTGGATGCCAGGGCCGGCGTCACGCTGCGCGCCGGTGACTCGACGCTGAAAGACATCGCCTACGGCAGCACCACGCAGATCGCGTCTCGCGCCATCTTCACGCTCGATGTGGTGGGCGTGAGCCAGGCCGATCGCGACGCCTTCGTCGGGGCCGTCACCGCCGCCGCGACGGCGAAGGGCTGGCTCCCCGCCGCAGCGGGCACGACCCCGAAGGTGCAGGTCGCTCTCGACGGCGACGCGCTCACGCTGGAGGTCAACACCGACGTCGCGATGGAGATGCCGACGCCGCAGTACGGCAAGAACGCGGTCGTGTGGGGCATGTCGCTGATCTCCGACGGCCTCGGCGCCGTGGGGGTCACCGCCGCCGATCTGCAGCTGAAGAAGGCCGCCGAGGGCGTGACGGATCTGTTCTTCCGTGACGGCGTCGAAGGCGAGGCCTACATCGGTGCCTACATGGGGATCCCGACGCAGCTGCTGCGCAACCCGGCAAACGGGACGCCGAACCTGACGTTCGCGCTGATGGGCGGCATCAACAACGAGGTGCCGATCAGCTTCTACAACACGGCGAGTGCGAGCCTCGGCATCCCGATGTACGTGCGCAGCATGCACGTCAACGCCACCGATTCGGGGCAAGCGATGGCGGCGGTTGCCGACGCGTTCGCGGCGAAGGGCTTCGGGATCACGGCGCTGGACGCGCCGATCGGCGCGGGCCTGTACGTCACGCACGACAACCCGCTGACGGCGCTGCAATATGGCAGCTACCGGGCCACGATCGCGCAGAACCCCGCCGACTTCACGGGGCCCGCCGAACTCAATGAGATCGTCTACCCGCAGGGCACCACCGGCGGTACGCTCGCCAGCAACTTCCGCAACAAGATGACCGCGTTCGGCGCGGTGATCCCCGGGAACGAGCGCTGGTGGCACACCGCGAACGAACGGATGGGCGTCGATGCGGCGGTGCAGATGACGAAGATGATGGCCGACGGGATGCTGGAGATGGCGCGGTACACGGGCCCGGCGGGCGCGCAGTTCATGTGGGCCGACGTGCCCGGCCTGAACGCGAACCGCTCCGACCGCGACCTGCTCGACGTCACGATCGGCACGTTCACGGATGCCTCCGCGCAGGTGGGCGCGGAGGCGCTCGGCGATCAGCTGCTCCTGGGTGCGACCGCGTTCAACATTCCGATGTGGAACGCCCGTGGCAACTCGGCGCCGACCGCCGAGTCGTTCGCGCTCGGCCACGAGCCCGGCGGCGTGTATCTGCCGCTGAGCGACCCCGAGTACCTCGCCGACACCTACGTGGCGCCGATGCGACTCGAGTTCAAGGTGGAGCGCCCGGCCAGCCTCTCGGACGCCGACTGGGCGACGTTCGTCGCGGGCGGCTACGGCGGGTTCGAGTTCAACGTGCTGGTGGGCGACACGGTGGTGCCGCTCGCCGTGCCGGAGGGGCAAGACGCCGAGAAGTACTTCTCGTCGCGCACCTCGGAGCTGAACCCGGACGTGGTGTACCTCTCGGTGAACCTCGCGATCACCGACGCGCCCTACACGGGGGTCGAGGGGGTGCTCGCCGACTCGAAGACCGACCTGTACACGGTGAACCCGGCCTTCCTGGCGGCGAACCCGGACCCGTTCCCGGCGCGCGGCACCGTGGAGCAGCGCGGGTTCTTCGTGCTCGGCGACGGGCTGAAGAACGCCGAGTTCGCCTCCCCGGGCGCGGTCTACGTGACGGCTGAGAACGCGGTGGTTGCGGCTGAGCCCTCCGCCACGGTGAAGCAGCTGAAGGGCAACTCCAACGAGCTGACCATCACGATCACGCAGACGCACATCGACGGCAGCACCTCGGTCGTGACCGACACGTTCAAGATCAAGAACAACGCCGCCGGCACCTACACGGTCGGCGACTACAGGGTGTACGTCGACACCAAGGGCAACACGCAGGTGCGCGAGATCACCATCAAGTAGGGCCCCGACAATCCCTCCCGCTCCGCCCGCGCACAAGGGCTCGGGCGGGAGGGATTCTCGTGCCGGGGACGTGTGCCGGGGGTGTGCCGGGGGAGGTAGGCCGGGGAGGTGCGCCGGGGCGGATGCCTCAGGCCTCGGGCGTGCGCATCGTCAGGTGCAATCGGCAGCTGTGCGCATCGACGAACGGCTGGAGCTTGCGAAGCGCCAGCGGCCCCTCGCCCTGGCGCAGCACGTCTTTGACGAGGCGCGCGTGCACGCCGCACACCAGGGCGCGATCCTCGTCGATCATCTCGTGAAAGCGGCAGGGCGCGAGCTCGAAGGTGAGCGTCTGCTCGTCGACCACGGGCTCGAGACCGGCGTCGTCGAGATGCTCGTACAGCACGTCGATTTGGCGCGTCGCGGCCGGCGGCAGGTGCGCGGTCTCGGTGGGGGAGATGGCACGAAGCATCCGCCCGCGTTCGATCGCGTCGTCGATGCGTGCGTCGGCGACGGCGCTGGTGTCGGCATCCCGTACCGGATGAAACACCACAGGTGGGCGCCCCCGCGTGCCGATCTGCAGCACCTCGCTGCGGATGAGCCCCTCGCTCTCGAGCACCTGCAGGTGATCGCGCACGGTGTTCAGGGGGATGCCCGTCTCGGATGCGAGCTCGCCCGCCCGGCGCCCCGGCACCCGCTGCACGGCGCGCAGCAACTGCAGGCGGCGCGGCTGCGTCAGCCCACGGAAATCGGTCGCGCGGCGAGGCATGCCCCAAGGATACGCGCCGCTCCTGGGCGCGCCATGCGCATGGGCCGTGTTTAAAACCGGTGGAACCCGCAGCGCGCACGGATCGTTCGGGGGAGAGTCGAAGCGTTGCATCTCACGCCAGAAAGGGCACCCCCATGAAGCTCTCACCGGAGTCCGAAGCCATCGTCCGCGCGACCGCCGGAGTGGTCGCCGAGCACGCGGAAGCGATCACCAAGGTCTTCTACCCGGCGATGTTCGCCGCACACCCCCAGCTGCTGAACGTGTTCAACCGTGCGAACCAGGCCGTGGGCGAGCAGCCCAAGGCGCTCGCCGCCTCGGTCGTGGCGTTCGCCGTGCATCTGATCGACCCGGATGCCCCCGACTTCACCCCGATCATGCGCCGCATCGCACACAAGCACGTGTCGCTGGGCATCCAGGCCCGGCAGTACACGATCGTCGCCCAGCACCTGCTCGACGCGGTGGGCGTCGTGCTCGGCGATGCGGTCACGCCCGAGGTGCGTGCGGCGTGGGACGAGGTCTACTGGTTGTTCGGCTGCTCGCTCATCGCCGAAGAGGCGAAGCTCTACGCACTCGGCGGCACCGACCCCGACAACCCGTGGCGCCAGTACCGGGTCGTGGAGCGCTTCGAGGAGTCGGATGAGGCGTTCTCGCTGCTGCTCGCGCCGGTCGAGGGCGAGGTGCCTTCGCACGTGACCGGCCAGTACGTTGCGATCGCCGTCGACCTGCCGGACGGCACCCGGCAGCCGCGCCAGTACACGATCTCATCCGGCCCGAGCGGCAACTCGCTGCGCGTGACGATCAAGCGCGTGCTGGGCACCGGGGGCAACCCGGACGGCCAGGTCTCGACCTGGCTGCACGCGAACGCCGAGCCGGGCACGGTGCTCGATGTCTCGCAGCCCGCCGGCGATGTGGTGCTCGATGACTCGGAGCGGCCGGTGGTGCTGGTCTCGGCCGGCATCGGCATCACCCCCGTCGCCGCGATCGTCGAAGATCTCTCGCGCCGCCAGCCGCACCGCACGGTGCGCCTGTTCCACGCAGACCGCGCCCACGATACGCACGCCCTCTATGCCTCCCTGCGCCGCCAGGTGCTCGCGATGGAGGATGCGCGGGCGCAGAACTGGTACGAGGCAGACGCCGAACTCGCGCCCACCCTGCACCCCGCGCTGCCCGGCTACATGGACCTGCGCGCCGTGGAGCTGCCCGAGGACGCCTCGGTGTTCATGTGCGGCCCGCTGCCATTCATGCGCTCGGCGCGCACCACGCTGATCGAACGCGGGATCCCGAGCGAACGGATCCACTACGAGGTGTTCGGTCCCGACCTCTGGGCACGCCAGCCCGAGAGCGCGCTCGTCTGAGCCGCAGCGGGTGCCGGCACATTGCGTGCCGGCACCCGCGCTGTCGCGCTAGAAGATCGTGACGAAGCGCATCACGGCGTCGAACAGCACGGCCGACAGACCCGGGTCGTCGACGATCTGCGTTCGTGCGCGCACCGCGACATCCGTGCGGTCGGTGATGATGCCGTCGACATCGTCGCGCAGCAGGTGGCGGATCCGCATCTCGTCATTCACGGTCCACACGAACACGCCGAGTCCCGCACGGCGGGCCTGGCTGTTGAGGTCGCTCGAGTACGACCACTCTTCGATCACCACGAAGTCGGCGGTCGTGCGCGGCAGTGCGGTGCCCGCGAATGCCATCGTGTACCCCACGGTGAGGCCCGGTCGCATCCGCTTCAGGCCGTCGACGCTGGCGCCATCGAGCGAGTGGTAGATGTGCTCGTCCGCCACCCCGTGCGCTTCGAGCTGTGCGAGCAGCTGCGCCAAGAAGTCGGGGGTCTCGCGCCCGTGCAGCTTGACCTCGATCAGCAACTGCTGGCCCAGCTCGTCGGCCCGGGCGACGTAGTCGGCAAGCGAGGGGATGCGATCGTGGTGGCCGGCCAGATCCGACACGGTGATGGTGGTCGCCTCGGCGAGCGTGAGATCGGCGATGTGGATGCTCCGGCCGGCCAGTCGCGCCAGATCGGCGTCATGCAGCACGACGAACTCCTCGTCGGCCGTCTGCATGACATCGATCTCGACCAGATCGGCCCCGGCGGCGTGCGCGCCTTCGAGGCCCGCGATCGTGTTCTCGACGCCCGCGAACCCCCGGTGCGCCAGCACCAGCGTGCCCGGTTGGCGCGACAGCTCGGCCACGATCGGCGCCGTGACCGCCCCGGCCGCGCCGGCCAGGAGCACCAGCACCGCCCCGGTGAGCAGCGCCGTGCGTCGAGGGGTCTGGGCACCGGCAGGGGCGGTCGTGCTGCGCACGCTGCCCGGATCGAGCGCCGGGTTCGCGGCCAACGAGACCTCGAGGCATTGCCACAGGATCGCGGCGATCAGCACCACCGCGACGCCCATGACGAGCACGCCCAGGGCCACGGCCAGCCCGAGCCCGATCGCCGCGACAAGCGGCGACGCCTCGGGCCAGATGGTGTCGCTGAGCACCGTGGGCGCGATGCTCACCAGCAGGATGAGGAATCCAGAGACCAAGCCGGTGACCAGGACCGCCGTGACCGCGAGGGCGAGGGGATGCTGCGTGTGTTTCGTGAGCCGCCAGCTCAGGGTGGTGGCTCGCGCCCCCGAGACGCGCGCGCTCGTGAACAGTGGCAGGGTGAGCGCGAATCGCGTGCACAGGGTGCCGATAACGAGCAGGAAGACGATGTAGCCGACGATGCCGGGGATGGTCTTGGTCAGCTCTCCGCTGATGAACGACGGGACGGCGATCGTGCGCGTGAGCACCGAGAAGAAGCCGAACCCCGCCAGCGGCAGCAGCACGAAGAGGTAGGGGAGCAGCCCGAGCGAGCTCGGGCGGATCAGCCGCATCGCGATCGCGCCGAACTCGCGACCGACCGCTCCCGCCCGCAGGGGCTCGCCGGCGCGCACGCGCCGCACGGCGATCAGGAGCACGAGCAGCTGGCTGAGCACGAGGAAGAAGCCCAGGACGGTGACCAGCGCGAACAGGCCCAGCGAGGCGGGAGCGGCGAACACCTTGCCGATCTGCGGCAGATCGATGCCGATCAGGCCGGCGGCGCTGAGCGCGGATTGCACGAGCCACCCGAGCACGGGCACCGCAAGCAGCGCGATCACTGCCTGTGAGCCGACGGTCAGCAGCGCGAGCGGCGCACCGCCAACGCGCAGCACTCGGAGCGCCGCGAGCAGAAACGCGCCCGTCGTCGACCATACGGGGATCCGGCTGTGGGGAGTGGGCACGTCTGCTCCGATCTGTCGGTGGGGAGGGGCGCGGGGCTCGGCGGCGCACGGGCAACGATTCTATCGGCCTGCGAAATGCGGGTCGCGCGAATATGCCGCTCGGCGTATGCTCACAAGTTCGCGTGCCGTACGCGCACGTCGAAGTGAGGACTCTTGTGACCAGGCCAACGCCGCCCGTACCGCTCGATCGTGCCCGCCAGGATGACGGCTACTTTGGGCCCGACAGTGTGACGTGGAAGATATATGCCGATCCGGCGACAAAGCTCGGTGGCATGGCCGCACTCCTCCTGCAGGCGCTGAACCCGAACATGATGCGGCTGTTCGACCAGGCGACCAACTCGTACGGCGACGCGGCGGGGCGTGACGAGCGCACGGGCCGCTATCTCGACACGATCGCGTTCGGCGATAGAGCGCACGCGGATGCGGCGGCCACCTCGGTGCGGCGCATGCATGCGCACGCGGTGTGGGACGACCCGCACACCGGACAGACGCTGCGTGCCGAAGAGCCGGCGTGGATGGAGTGGACCCACAACACGCTCGTGTACGCGCTCCTGCGCTCGGCCAAGGCATTCGGCCTGGAGCTCTCGGCCGAGGAGGAGGATGCCTTCGTCCGCGAGCAGCACACCGCCGCGGAGCTGCTCGGCATGGACGTGACCCGCCTCCCCTCGACGCGAGCGGCGCTCGAGGCGCACATCGATGAGCAGCGGCACTGGCTGTCGCTGTGCCTTCCGGCGGCCGAGGTCACCCGTCAGCTGCGCAAGCCGAGCTTTCGTGGCAACCCCGTCAAGGTATGGACGGGCATCATCGTCACCGATGGCGTGCTGTCGATCCTGCCGGAGTGGGCGCTCCTGCTGTACGGGATCGAGGGGCGACCGCTCAACCTGCGTGCGGCGCGGAAGACGACACGGCGGCTCATCGCCGTCGCGCGAAAGTCTTCGAGCTACGACAGCGTGATCGCCTCGGTCACCACGCGCATCGACAACCATCCCTACCGGAAGGTGCGCCCGGTCAAGCGAGCGAGCGCCGCCGCAGGCTCGACCGACTGATTCGTGTCGCGGCGCCGCAGCGACCTGCCGCACTCCCGCCCTCCCGCCCGCGCAGGCCGTGCATCATGAGCGCGCCGCGGCGGGGGTGCGATTCTCGGCGCTCACCATCCAGGCGAGCTGCTCGAGACGTGCAATCACCGCGTGCAGCAGATCGGCGCTGGTCGGGTCCTCCTCATCAACCGTGTCGTGCACCGAGCGCATCGTTGCGACGGTGCGCTCGAGCCGCGCGGTGATGAGGTCGATGGTCTCGGCGGTGTCGACCTCGCCCTGCGGGTAGTCGGGAAGGGTCGTTGTCGCCGACACGGTCTTGCTGCGCCCGTCGGGTACCGCGTGCAGCGCGCGCATGCGCTCTGCGACCTCGTCGCCGAACGCCCGTGCCGCTGCGACGATCTCATCGAGCTGCAGGTGTGTGTCGCGGAAGTTCCTGCCCACCACGTTCCAATGCGCCTGTTTGCCCTGGATCTGCAGTTCGATCAGGTCGACGAGCACCGCCTGCATGCAGTCGGTGAGCGCCGTCGAGGCGACGAAGCCCTTCTCGGCGTTCTCGCGTCGCGCGGTCTTCGCCCCGCCGTCGCTGGGAGCGGATGCCGACGCTGCCGATTGCTGCTTCGGTGCCGTCTCTTGCTTCTCGTGCGTGCGGCTTTTCGTCGCGGTCTTCGTTGTGGGCTTGCTCATGATGCAGCTCTCCATTCGTGGGGCGTGGATACCGCGGCCCTGGGGTCGACGTGGGCCGAGGCATCCAATCACCGTGTGTGGTTGTGGGGTGGGCGATGTCAGAGGGGCTTGCCGCCGGTCACCGAGAGGACGGTGCCCGACACGTAGGAGGACTCGGCGGATGCGAGGTAGACGTATGCGCCGGCGAGCTCGGCGGGCTGCCCCGCCCGACCGAGCGGGGTGTCGGAGCCGAAGCTGCGCACCTTCTCTTCGTCCCAGCCGGTGGCGGGGATCAGCGGCGTCCAGATCGGGCCCGGCGCCACGGCGTTCACACGGATGCCCCGGGGCCCCGCTTCCTCGGCAAGCGCCTTCACGAACGCGACCTGCGCGGCCTTGGTCATCGCGTAATCGATGAGCCCCGACGATGGGTTGAAGCTCTGGATCGACGCGGTGACGATGATGCACGCCCCGGGCTCGAGACCTGGGTACGCCTCGCGCGCCGTGAACAGCAGCGCGAGCAGATTGGTATCGAAGACGCGGCGGATGTCTTCGGTGCGGAGGTGCTCGAAGCCCGGCACGTGGTGCTGGTATCCCGCGTTCAACACGAGCACGTCGAGCCCGCCGAGCGCCGCGCGGGTGTCGCGTACGATGCTCGTCGCGAACGCCTCGTCGCGAAGGTCGCCGGCGAGGCTGAGCCCGGTGCGTCCGGCATCGCGGATGAGCTGCAACGTGTCGTCGGCGTCGGCCTGTTCCTTCGGCATGTGCGCGATGGCGACATCGGCGCCTTCGCGCGCGAAGGCGATGGAAACGGCACGGCCGATCCCGGAGTCGCCCCCGGTGATCAGGGCCCGGCGTCCGGCGAGCCGGCCGTGACCGTGGTAGCTGGATTCGCCGTGATCCGGCACCGGCGCCATCGGTGCGGTGAGGCCGGGCTGCTGCTGCTCCTGCTGCGGGAACTCGTCGTCGTACTGCGCGTGACGCGGGTCGTTGATCTGCTCGGTCATTCGTCGGCCCTCTCATCTCGTCTCGTGTGTGCCCCTCACACTCGCAGGACGGATGGCTCCCGAACAGGGGGTTGACATCGATGAGATGACGCGGCATCCACGCATCCGAGCGCTCCGGTTAGCGCGCGGCGTGGGCGTTGTCAATGGGCGGCGCGGGCGCCCGCTGTCTTGGCAGGATGCGGAACACCACCAGTCCGAAGGAGATGCACATGTCGGATTCGCAGACCCCGCATGCAGCGCAATCAGAGCCATCGCCGGGCCAGAAGGAAGAACCGTCCGCCGGGGAGCAGGGCTCGCGGGAACAGCGGCATGACGAGCAGAAGCCCGCGCCGGGCGCCGGGGAGGAGCCGCCCACAGAGGAGCTCGACGAGCCGAGCACTGAGAAGGAGCCGGCCGAAGCTCCCAGGGCGCCGGAGAAGGATGAGCCCGGCGTCGACCACATCGCCGTCGGCATCGGTGTCATCGGTCCTGCGACCGGCTCACAGCCCCAGCAGAAGGGCCCGCGGAGCGAGCCGCCGGCGTAGCCGGCTGCCCCGACAACATCCAAGCAATGACACGGGAGGAATCATGCCCCGAGGGCGCGCACGCAGCAGTTTGAAAGACCCGGAACTGTACGAGGAGCTTCGCAAGGAGGGCAACTCGAAGGAGAAGGCCGTGCGGATCTCGAACGCGGCCGCCCGCGACGGTCGGGACGAGGTCGGCCGCCGGGGTGGCGAGGCCGGCGCGTACGAGGAGTGGACGGTCAGAGAGCTGCGTGCGCGTGCGAAGGAGCTGCGCCTGACGGGGTACTCGGGCAAGCGCAAGGCGGAGCTGATCTTCATGCTCCGCGGCCATTGATCGGCGCCTCGCATGGCACGGCTTGTCCGCGTGAACCCGGAGCGGGATCCCGGGTACCGGCGCATTCGCTCCGGAGCGGGGTTTCGCTACCTCGACGCCGATGGTGCCGCAGCGCCGGGGGAGGTTCGGCAGCGCATCGCCGCGCTGGTGATTCCTCCCGCGTGGACCGACGTGTGGATCGCGAGCGACCCGATGGCGCACGTACAGGCGATCGGAACGGATGCCGCGGGCCGGCGCCAGTACATGTATCACCCGCGCTGGCGGCAACGGCGCGACCGTGACAAATTCGTCCGGGCGCTCGCGCTCGCCGCGGCGCTGCCGCGGGCGCGCGGGCAGGTGACCACCGCGCTCGGCCGGGAGGGCTTCGACCGGGCGCGGGCGCAGGCAGTCGCCTTCCGGCTGCTCGACGAGGCCGCGCCGCGGGTGGGTTCGAGTCGCTATCTCGCCCGATACGGGAGTCGCGGGCTCACGACCCTGCGGCGGCGTGACGCATCCATCACCGGATCGGTGATCGCGCTGTCATTCCCCGCGAAGAGCGGCAAGCGGGCGCACCTCGAGATCGATGACGGCGCCCTCGCGGCGGTGATGGCCGAGCTGAAGGCCGGCCGCCCTGCCGCCGCGCTGCTGTGGCATCGGGTGGGGCGCCGGCAGATCACACTCACCGCGGCCGACGTGAACCGCAGCATCCATGAGCTCACCGGCGGCCCGTTCACCGCGAAGGACTTCCGCACCTTGCGCGGCACGATCATTGCCGCCGAAACCCTCGCGCGGGTCGGCGCGGGCGACACGCTCCGAGAGCGCACGCGCGCCGAGCGGCTGGCGGTGGATGCCGCGGCCGCCGCGCTCGGGAACACCCCGGCGATCGCCCGCGGCAGTTACATCGACCCGCGCGTATTCGATCGCTACGCGAGGGGAGCGGTGCTTGATCTGACGGTCAGTCGGGAGCGCGCGATCCGCCGGCTCCTCGAGCCCGGCGGGTGAGCGCTCGGACCTGGAACCCCTCGCGGGATGCATGAAACGAGGCTAGATTCCCACACATGGGAAGTCTCTTCTACGGTGGCTACGATCAGCCGATCCACATTGACGATCGTGCCCTTGCGCACCTCAAGGTGGTCATCGCCACGAAGCTGCGCCGGCAGGAGAGTTTCACCCTCTCGTGGGTGCACGCAGACGCCGACCCCGAGGGGCGTTCCACGATCTGGCTGCACCCCTCGATCCCCATGCGATTCGTGTTCGAGTCACCGGGAGCGCCGCCGCTCAACCCGCAATGGATCGAGAAGCTCATGCATTCCGCGAACTCGACCGGCGGCATCCTGCTCGTCGACGAGATCATCGAGGTGCCCGAGCGCACCGAATCCTCCTCGCGACGCATCGCCCCCGGGCAGCCGACCGCGATGTAGCGGCGACATCGCCGCGGGCGAAGCGGACTTCGCGACACGGCATCACCGGACCGAGCCGGCGACTGGGCCGCTCGGGGGCTGACGGTACACCTGTCGACCGCGTTTGGCCAGGGGGGAGACCAACCCGCGGCAGGTTCGTAGCGTCGCATGTGCAAGTGTCACTCGAATCGAAGGAGCAGATGATGAACAGTGCATGGGACCCGTGGGACTACCGTGAGACTGCCGGGCGGACGCAGGGCTCGGCAAGCATGGTCGGCTATCACGTGCATGCCACCGACGGCGACATCGGCAAGATCGATGAGGCGACGAACGACGTCGGCGCACGGAGCGTGGTCGTCGACACCGGACCGTGGATCTTCGGGCGCCGCGTGGTGCTGCCAGCCGGCACCATCGAGCGCGTCGATGACGAGAACGAGATGGTGTACGTCGACCTCAGCAAGGATCAGATCAAGGACTCGCCGGATCTTGGCGAGGGCGGGTCGTATGACGAGCCGAGCTACCGGACAAACCTTGGAAGCTACTACGGGGGGTTCTACCTCTGATCGCGTCGCCGCCACGCACGTGCGTCGGGCCGGGGAGGAAAATTCCTCCCCGGCCCGACGTTGCCCCTGCCAGCGGCGGGCGCGGGCCGACTATGCGTCGACCGCGCGCACGCTCGCGCACTCCACGCCCCGCGCACCGAGAAACTCGATGATCTGACGGCCCAAGACCTCGCAGCTGGATGCAGCGGGCGAGTGCTTGCGCGTGCAGTTGATCGCGAGCGCAGTCAACGCGTTTTCTGTCATGGACCGTTCGCTTTCACGTCAGACGCGGTTGCGACCACTGATGACGCGGAACAGGAACATGATCAGCGCGATCACACCGACAATGAGGGCGACCCACAGCAGCCAGTTGAACGCGGCGTTGAGTCCTCCCACGATGGCCAAGATGATCGCGACCACGATGATGATGACGAGTGCAATGTTCATGCGATGTCTCCTTCTCATTGGGGGTGGGGCCGAAGACCCTTACCAATTGGAGCTTGACAGTCGTAAACCGCACTCCACAGGGGGTTGACCGCTCAGGCAAACGGTGCTATCTCATCCGCGCACGGGCTCGCCAAAGCGGCGTCGTGCCGCTGGCCTTCGCACTATTGGGGCGTGGTGGATGCCGATGCGCCGACGCCGGATCCTCCGTCGTCGGTCTGGGTGGCCCCCGTCGGAGCCGGCTCGGGCACCAGGTAGAGGCCGGTCGGCGTATTCGCCGTAAACGCGAGCGCGTCGATCCACGCCCGGTTGATCGCGGGCTGCCGCCCCCCGTAGTATTTGTAGACGAGCGTGCTCGCGGGGTGCACCCAGATGGTGGTGCGCCCGCCGCCCGCGCTCGCGTCCTCCCGCCAGCTGAATGCGAACGGCTCGCCGCGCCGGAGCTTCGCGCTCATCACCGCCTGCAGGTGCGTGAGAGCGCGGTCTTCGATCTCGACGTTCACGTCGCGCTCGTAAATCAGCTTGCCCATGCTACCCACCACAGCTTTCCGGAACGCGCGGGATCGCGAGTGTCCTCGTGCTCGTCAGCGTATCCGCCGCGGGGCAGTTCGAGACGCTGGGCACTCGGTTTGCGCGCGTCGCGCCGCGGCGTCCCGCGGCATCCCTTGCCAATGGGCTTGGCACACCGGCCGAGGCCGGCCGCGGTGATAACCTGCGGGCGGGATCGATGACGATCACCTGGATCGCAACGCTGCGAGACGAATGATGCGAGAGGTGGGAGCCGAGAGCGCATGGAAAAACGACTGCTGGAGGACCTCGCGGGACTGTACCGCGATTTGCACGCGAACCCCGAGCTGGGCTTCGCCGAGGTGCGTACGGCCGGCATCGTCGCCGATCGGCTGCGGGGCCTCGGCTTCGAGGTGACGGAGGGTGTCGGGCGCACGGGCGTGGTGGGCACGCTGGCGCGCGGCGACGGGCCGACCGTGCTGCTGCGCGCAGATATGGACGCGCTGCCGGTGGCGGAGGAGACGGGGCTGCCGTACGCCAGCACCGCCCGGGGACAGGTCGACGGCAAAGACGTCCCGGTGATGCACGCCTGCGGGCACGATATGCACACCACCGCGCTGCTGGGCGCGCTCACGGTGCTCGCCGGGCAGGACGACTGGAGCGGACGCATCCTCGCGGTCTTCCAGCCCGCCGAGGAGCTCGGCAGTGGTGCGCTCGAGATGCTCGAAGACGACTTCTTCGCACGCTTCGGCACGCCGGATGTCGTGCTGGGCCAACACACTGCCCCGCTGCCCGCGGGCGCCATCGGGCTTCGGGCCGGCCCCTCGTTCTCGGCCTCGGACGCGATTGAGATCACCCTGTACGGCCGCGGCGGCCACGGCTCGCGCCCAGAGGTGACCATTGACCCTGTGGTGATGGCTGCTGCCGTGATCATGCGCCTGCAGACGGTCGTCTCGCGCGAGATCGCCGGCACCGATGTGGCCGTGCTCACCATCGGCGCGGTGCACGCGGGTGAAGCCCCGAACGTCATCCCCGACTCGGCGACCCTGCAGCTGAGCATCCGCAGCTACGATCCGGCGGTGCGCGACCGCATGGTGGCCGCCATCGAGCGGATCGTGCGCGGGGAGGCGGCGGCAGCGGGGGCCGAGCGCGAACCTCGCGTCAAGGTGCTCTACTCGCTGCCGGCCGTGCGCAACGACAAGGGCGCCGTGGCCCGCGTCGGCTCGGCATTCGCCGCCGAGCTCGAAGGCATCATGGTTGCCGACACGGGGCTCGTCACCGGCAGCGAAGATGTCGGCCAGTTCTCCGACGCCGCCGGTGCGCCCATCGTGTACTGGCTGCTCGGCAGCGCCGACCCGGCCCTGTTTGCCGGGCTGACCTCGATGCGCGAGATCAGCGAGCG
>JAGQTK010000069.1 GCA_020439065.1 Microthrixaceae bacterium | reverse complement strand
TCGAACGCCGCGCCACCATCGCTCTCGACGCGATCAGCCCGCCACAGACCGCTTGACAGCAATAGGAGCATCCACTCTATGGGGCATTACTAGAACGGTGTCCCAGTAGCTGACGTTTGGACGCCAGGAATCCAGGTTCCAGGGGGTCTTGAAGGGCGCGAAATCCCAGTGGCACTGCAGTTGGTTCTTGTATTTCGTGCCCTCGTAGGTCGAACTGACGTAGAGCTTGTACTCCTGCCAGTAGTTGTCGAACGCGGTGATAGTCCAGCTGTTCACGGGGTACACGGCGACCGTCTTCCCCTGCGGGACGGTGTTGATCTTCACCTTCGAGATGTACTTGCCCTTCACGGCCGGATCAGCGACGATCGGATAGGAGTCACCGTCACCGTGGTTGACGATCTGCACGATCTCGTTTCCGGCGATCTCGTAGTGCGTGTCTACCGCTTCGCCGTTCGCGTCGAGCGCCCATGCCGGCTCGATCATCGCCGCAGGCAACCCCGCGGAGTCGAGGATCGCGAAGTAGCCATCTCCCGCGTCGACGAGCTGACCGCCAGCGGGCAAGGTGATGGGATACGCGTACCGTGTCGGAGCCGCAGGGCCGTCGATCACCGTGGTGATCTGCAGGGTACCGTCGGGCTGGGGAATCGGAACGGTGGTGGAGCCGTCGTTGTTGTCGTAGGTTGCGAGACCCAGGTTGCCGTAGTCGGCTTCGTCGGCCTGGTGAGCGTTCGGCAGGCCGATCACGATCTCATCGGCACCATCCTGCTTGAAGGCGATACCGTCCGACGGGTTGACGGGAATGTCGACCTTGACGATGCTGTCCGGGTTGGTCGGGTCAAGCATCGGCTGTTCGACCACGGACCGCCCGAACTCGTCCTCCTGCAGGGCCTTGTCATCTGCGACGACGATGCCCTCGTCTGTCGAGACGGCTTCGAGGGATTCGGGCGCGATGCTTGCGATCACCTCGATTGCGTCGCTTGAACCATCTTCCTCAGCCGCGAAGGACGGTGTCGCTGTCGCGCCCACGAGGAGCAGAGCAGCGCCGACCACGGCAACTCCCCGGATGCCGACCGGCCTCCGAGAGGCTCCATCGTTGATACTCATATCTCAATCTTTCTGCTTCTTCTGATAAACGATTGCTTCATTGTGTTCGTTGTCTGGGCGCGCCACTTTGTGACATCGGATCACGACCTCCCATCCGAGTGGCAATATCTGACCGCTTTATTGACGGCACTACCCTCGCCCGAGGCTTCCAAGCACCGCCGAGGCCCCGGAAGCAGAGCGGATGCCAGCACCCCAGAGCGCTGGTCCACGTTTCTCCGACACTTCTCCCCTGAATGAACGTATGCTACCGTGGTAGATAGTCCAGTTGCCGTAGTAGAAAGATTAGGCGGTGAGTCCCGTGCATGGCGGTGTGATTCTGTTCCGGGGAACCGGGGCCGATGCGCGCCGTTATGTCGAGGCCGATCGCTCTCGCGCGGATGACTACTATCTCGGCGCAGATGCAGCGGTGGCAGCGTTCACCGCGCTTGATGGCGACGGGAACGTGACTGCCGCTCTGGGGCTTGATCCGGAGGCGTATGCAGCCTGGGTGGACTGGACGGACCCGCTCACGGGTGAGTCGATGGGCAGGCCGCGTCTACCGGGGGAAGGCTGGCAGGGGTCGCCGAGGTTCGCGGAGATGGTCGTGAATGCCCCGAAGTCGCTGTCGATTGCCGCAGCGCTCCACCCGGAAGTCTCAGGCGCTCTCGACCGGGCGCAGCAGGACGCCGTGGGCGAGATTCAGCGGTGGCTCGCCCAGCACTCTGTCACCCGTGTCGGGCCGCGCGGCAAGCAGGAGGTTGTGCCCGTCCAGCAGTTGCAGACGGTGGCGGTGTCGCACCGCACGAGCCGGGCGGGTGATCCGCACCAGCATATCCACTTCCAGATCGGCACCCGCGTGTGGGCAGCCGGGAAGTGGCGGGCGCTGGACACCGCGGCACTGTTCCGGCAGCAGGGCACGATCCGCGCCCTCGGCACCGCCGTCATTGCCGCGCACCCCGAGCTTGCGGAGGTGCTGGATCGGCACGGTCTGACCCTTGATCCGGTGTCGGGTGAGGTGGTCGAGCTCGAGCGGTTCAACGGTGTGATGAGCAAGCGCGGCGAGCAGGTGCGCAAGCACTTGGAACGCTTTGAGGCCGAGTGGGTGGCGGTGCATCCGGGCGAGTCGATGGGGCCGGTCGTCTCCGCCCGGCTCGCGGCGAAAGCATGGGCGCACGAGCGGCCCGCGAAGAAGCCCACCACGCTCAGCGAAGAACAGGCGTGGGTGACCGAGTTGCGGGAAGCCGGCTACGACCCGGAGGCGTTGCGCCGGCCCGTGCGCCGTGCGCCGGCGTCGCTGGATGACCTCGCCGTGCAGACCGTGGCGAACCGGGCGCTCGATCGTTGCGCGGCAGGGAGTTCGGCGTGGACGCAGCATACGGTGCAGGAGCACGTCACCCGGATCATGACCGAGTACGGCGTGCAAGCAGCACCGGGCGAGATACGCGAGTTCGTGAACATCGCAACATCGTTGGCGATGGAGGATTGCTTCTCGGTCCTCCCGCCCGGCGCACCGACGCCGGAGCATGTGGCACACCTCACGTCGCTCAGGGTGGTGCAGGCCGAGACGGAACTGGGCGACCTCATCGCCGCGCACATCCCGCAACAAGACCCGGAGCACCCGGACGTACGCCGAGCGGCACGCAGGCGCGGCCTGGACACCGGGCAGGAGCGCGCCGCCGCCGCAGTCGCATCGACCGACCCGCTCGTGGTCGTAGAAGGTGCAGCAGGTGCAGGGAAGACGACGATGCTCGGTGCTGCAATCGAAGTCGCCGCACGACACGGGCGGGCGTCGCGGGTGGTCGCGCCGACGTTGCGCGCCGCACAGGTCGCACACGATGAACTCAGCGTGCCCGCAACATCGGCTGCGGCGCTCGTGCACGCGCACGGGTGGCGATGGAACAGCGACGGCGTATGGACACGCCTCGCACCCGGCGACACCGACCCCGACACCGGACGTATCTATCGCGGCCCAGCCGAGGACGCGCGACTGGCGCTGGGTGAGCGGGTGATCGTGGACGAGGCCGGGATGCTCGACCAAGACACCGCAATCGCACTATTCACCATCTGCGCCGAGACGGGCGCAACGCTCGCGCTCGTCGGTGATCGCGCGCAACTCCCCGCCGTCGGCAGAGGCGGCGTGCTCGACATGGCCGCGCAGATTCGCGGCCGCACCATCGACATGGCCGAAGTGCACAGGTTCACCGACCCCGCCTATGCCGAGGTCACGGTGCGGATGCGCGACGGGCGCGACCCCGGCGCGGTGTTCGACCAGCTCACCGCGCTCGGACTCGTCCGTCTGCACGCGAGCGACGAGGACGTGCGCGAGCACATCGCCGGGCACCGCCGGGAGGGTGAAGCGGTCACCGTCACCTCGAACGACGAGGCTCGCGCTGCGAACGCGCATATCCGTGAGGAACGGGTGGCGCGTGGCGAGGTCGACGACCACCGCACCACCACCGGGAGCGACGGACTCCCCATCGGTGCGGGGGATGTGATCCAGACACGCAAGAACAACACCGGCATTGGTGTTGCGAACCGGCAGAACTGGATCGTGCAACACGTCGAGCAGGACGGGGCCGTGCGGGTGTGCGAGACGGGGAGCGGGCGGAAGCGGCAGCGGCAGCGCAGCGTGCGTCTGCCCGCCGAGTATGTGGCCGAGCACGCGCACCTGTCGTATGCGGCGACCGCCTACGGGGTGCAGGGCGCGACCGTCACCGGATCACACACGATCCTCACTGATGCCACCAGCGCCGCAGGCGTCTACGTCGGCATAACTCGCGGCCGGGAACAGAACCTGTTGCACGTCGTCGCCGAGAACCAGGAGCAGGCGCGGGAGCAGTTCGTCGCAGCGATGGAGCGCGACCGCGCAGACCGCGGCCTCACCGACGCCACCGAACGCGCAGCAGACGCGGTGCGGGGGCTCGTGGACGAGGGGCCGGTGCGTCTGGTGCAGACGGAGAGGGCACGCCTCACCCAGATCATCGAACGCGCAGAGCAGCACGCGGCACTGTTCGAGGATGCCGCCGTCCGATTCGCCGCGCAGAAGCGGGCGCATCAGGTCGAAGCCGGGGAGCGCGCCGAGCTTGTGGCCCACGCGAAGAAGACCGCCGAGCACACCCGCAACACGGTCACAGCCGATGTTGAGACGCGAACCCGCGCGGACGGGCAAGAACTCGTGAAGGCTCGCGCGCATCTTCACGCCGCTCGCGACGCCGCGCGAGCGGCGAAGTTCGGAAGCAGGCGCACCGCCGCCCGGAACATCAACGCCGCGGAAGAATCGGTCGAGAAGATCGAGCAACGCATCACCCAGGCATGGGGCACCGCACCGTCTCTCCTGCACCCTGTCTCCGAGTGGGCGACGAAGATCGCCGCAGCACATGCCGACGCCCACCCCGAGGTGCGGGCAGCCGAACAGGCCCTCAGCGACACGGAGACCGCGAAGCAGCAGACCGCCCAGCGGCAGGCCATCGAGCGGGATCGCCTCACCATCGAGGTGTATGGGCCGGAGCAGGCACGTCAGATGCGCGGCACCTTCCGCATTCCCAACCCCAAAGCCGACGCTCAACAGGCCAGGAAGCGCGCAGCCGAGGCGCGGCGGGTCATCGCGGAGCTGGACGCGCGCCCCGTTGCTGAGGCCGCCGAATGGCTCACCCAGCGGCGAGAGCAGCAGCGCGCCGAGCGCGAGGCTCTGCAAGCCCGTCAGGAGGCGCTCACGCGCGGCAACGTCGGGCTGACTGGTACCGGCCCGGGTCATCATCGGGAAGGACCGGAGCGCAGCCTGTGACCAAGCTGACCCCAATCACTCTTCCTCGTTATCGGATGGAGGATCAGTGCCGAGGCCCATGTTCAACGAGAGCACCGAACCTTTGGCCCGTGCCGAGACCAGACTGGCAGGATAGACACGATGAGCAGTGAACGCGTGCGCCCGTCACGGCGGAGAACGCGGCGACAGGTGATCGTCTGGACATCTGTCGCTGTGGTGATCTCCGTATCCGCCTCGGTGCTGCCCTATCTTGAGATCCGCGGTGTTGCCGCGATTCCCGTGGCTCAGGCACTCGTGCCCCTCGGAGTCCTACTCCTGCTCCTGCTCGCGATCGCCTCGTTGATCTTCCGCGTGTGGGCCGCGACGTTGGTATTCGTTCTCGGCGCGATGAGCAGCGGTGCCCCTGCCCTCACCCCGGTTCACGTTGGCGAGGCCTGCGAGACCGATGCACAAGTGACGGTGCTGTCGTTCAACGCCAAGCTTGCCGGTGCTGATCCTGTTGCTCTGGCGGGGCTCATCCGCACGACTGAGCCCGATGCCGTCATGTTGCTCGAGGCGGACGAGACACTCATTGACGCCGTGCTCACCGAAGACGAACTCGCCGAGGCCCTGCCTTACCGGACCCGCGAGGTCACCCCCGGACCGGCGAACGGAAGCGTGATCCTTTCCGCGTATGCGCTGTCGCAGGAAGAGAACATCCCCGGGAGTGAGTTCGACCAGGTCAGCGCCGTTGCCACCCTTCCAGGGGCAGGCACGGTGCGGCTGGGCGCCGTCCACCCGCCACCGCCGGTGTGGCAACCTAACGGCTGGCTCTCCGGTCTCGACGACATCACGACATGGGTACATCAGACCGGTAACGACCGCCTCATCGTCGCGGGCGACTTCAACGCCTCGTTCGCGCACCCGGTGCTTCGACGGCTGGCATCAGGTCTGCGCAGCGCCGCCGAAGCCGCAGGCCCCATACCTTGGCCCACCTGGCCTGAAGAGAAGCCCATCCCGGCTTTCACAGCGATCGATCACATCTTCGCGAGAGGCGCCACTCCGACTGCCTGGAACAGCTTCCACGTCGAAGGCAGCGATCACCGTGCCGTCCTCGCCACATGGAATCTCTGCGCCAAGACTCAGCCCGCGACGTGACCTACTTTCGCTATAGAGACAGCCCGCCGTGAGGCGTTGGCGGTTCCGGGCCGCGTGTCTCCGCGCCGAACGGCTCCGGGCCCGAGCGAGAGCGTCGTCTGCGTGCCGCGTCGAGTTCGCGATCCAGGACGTCCGGTGTCCGGGAGATGCCGCGCGCTTGGAAGCTGCGCACCTGCTCCACCGTCAATGCCTCCCCGGCTCGCCCGCCTGCGTCGAGCCGGTGGAGGTTTGGGCGTATCAGCGCGTCGATCCCGCTGTGATCCTCAACAATCGCGAGGGTGCGGGCGTGGGCGAACACGTCGCCGGGAATCTGTGACCAGTCGATGACCCATCCGGCGTCGCGGGTGAGCTGGTTGAACATGATGTGCTGGCTGCGCGTGTTCACGTCGCGGAACGGATGGGTCGCGGTCGTCTCACCCCACACCCATGCCAGACCGTCGGAGAACGCATCCGCGTCCAGGCCGCGGAGGTGGTCGCGGGCGGCGAGTTCGCCGAAGACGCGCTCGGCCTCGGGCACGATGAACGGCGGGCGGCAATGCGCGATGCCCGTGCCGCCGGGGTGCGTGTCGGTGTCGCGGATGTCGCCGCCCCAGACATACAGGTCGCGCGTCAGATGCCGGTGGATGACCTGCAAGTGCGGGAGGTCGTATCGGCCGAGGATCGGGTGCTCGGTGAGTTCGACCATGCGCTGATGGATCGCGGCCGTCTCAACGGCTTTCCAGCGGTCGTAGTCGGTGATGCCGAGCTTGTTGATCAGAACCAGGCTGTTCGGGTAGCTGTAGCGGTCGGGCACTGGTGCTCCTGCCCGGACGGGTTACTTCTCGGGGAAGCGGTCAAGCGCCGCCGCGATCGCCTCACGCACCGCTTCATCCGCGGACAGCTCGCCGCGCACTTGACGTCGGGCGATCTCCCGATCCTGGTCAGTGACGACCGCACCGGCTGTGACCTGCCCGGCCTCGACCTCCGCGAGCACGCGCCGGACATGGGCCTCGGATACCGGGGTCTTGAGAGCCATGCGGGGTGCCTCCTTGTGGTTGGCGTTCTCAGGTCAGTTTACGTCGCTCCGCCGACATTCACCAGGAAGCCGGACGCGGGGGTGCCGATTCGGCACCGCCAGTGGGAGTGTCAGGACTCGCCGGTATCGGTCACGGCGTCTGAGAAGAGGGCGAGGAACTTCTCGCGGGGGATCACGATGCGCCGCCCGAGCTTGACATGCGGGATGGTGCCCTCGTTGATGCTCGTGGTGATCGTGCGGGGATCGACGCCGAGGGCTTCGGCGGCTTCCTTGCGGGTGATGACGAGGCTGCGCCGCTTACGGAGGTCGTCCATGTCGAGGGTGCTCTGCCGCATGTCGCACCATCCGTTCGTGTCAACGCCGAGAAATGTGGTTCATCCCACCGTAGAGAATCGCACTTGCGCTGTCAAGCATTGCGCTGTAGTTTTCTACTATGGAAACAGAGAGGGTGCGGGGCAACCCCGCAGGCATCACGAACACGCACGTCGCGAACAACATCCGAGCCGCCCGGCAAGCGATCGGCATGGACTTGCGCACCATGTCCGACGGGCTGAAAGCCGCAGGGCGCAAGCTCTCCACCTCGGGCATCAGCAAGCTGGAGGCCGGGGATCGCCGCGTGGACGTGGACGACCTGACCGTGATCGCCTACCTGCTGCGCACCACCCCGGCCGCGCTCCTGACCCCACCGGACGAGCAGACGACCCTTACCGGGGTGCCGGAGGGGTACGAGCCGGAAGAGATCGACAGGTGGATGCGCGGGGAACTCGTGCTCACCGGTGAGGGGCTGTTCAACTACTGGCAGCAGGAATGGGTGATCTGCACCGACCGCATCCACCACCTCGAAACCACCCTCGCGGGCATGACCGCCCCCAGCAGAGACGACCCCGAGAAGCCGAGCGCACACCCTAAGACCATCGCCGCCTACCAGGAACGCCTAGAGACGGCGCGGGCACGCGCGCGAGTGATCCAGGAGCGCGGCGTGCAGCTCGACCCGGAAGGGCGCGTGTTCAACGCCGCCGACTACATCGAGAACTACGGCGACACGCACCGGCCCGGGCAGACCACAGCAAGGAGCACCCTGTCATGACCACGAAGCGGTCCGCGGGGCGGGGCGGCGGGGGTGAGAAGCAGCAGCGGCGTTCGCGCTCCCGGCAGCCCGGCTCGATCCAGTCCTACGACACCGACACGGGGAAGCGGTGGCGGTTCCAGATCTACGTCCTGAAAGACCCCGAGTACCCCGAGATGGGATCACGGCGGCTGACCCGTTCCGGGTTCACCAGCACCGACGAGGCCAACGACGCCTTGCAAGAGGCGTTGAAGCAGCGCAAGCAGAACGAGAAGTTCGGCAACAAAGTCCCCACCGTGGGCACCTATGCGGATGAGTGGGTGGCAGGGCTCAAGCTCGCGGCGTCCACGATCAAGGGATACAAGAAGATCATCCGCAACCACATCCGACCCCAGCTCGGCAGCATCCGGCTCGACAAGCTCACCGCCACCCGCATCGCCCGCCACTACCGCGACCTCGAAGACCACGGCCGCAACGACGAATACGGCAAAGGACAGCCGTTGTCGGCGAACTCGGTTCACAAGGTGCATGTCGTGCTCGGCGCGATCCTCGACGCGGCGATCGACGACGGGCACCTGACGGTGAACCCGGCGAAGAAGAAGCGCACCGTCAAGCCCCCGAAGTCCAGCGAGGTGCGGGCGCAGAAACCCGAGATCGCGACCTGGACGGCCGAGCAGTTGCAGACCTTCCTCACCTGGAACCGCGACACCCTCGAAGACGAACTGTTCCCCCTGTGGCGGCTCATCGCCTACACCGGCATGCGCAGAAGCGAAGCCCTCGCCCTGAAATGGTCGGACATCAGCACGAAGACGATGCGGGTCAGCATCCGCCGCGCCGTCGACACCGACGACTGGACGAAGACGAAGACCACCAAGACCGGGCAAGCCCGCGTCATCGACGTGGACACCGAGACATTGAAAGTTCTCGCGTCGTACAAGGTCGCCCGCGCTGAGGTGTCGTTCGAGCTGGCAAAGGCCGACGCCTACGTCTTCGGCGACGATGACGGAAAGCTCCGCTCACCCGACGCGATGACCAGCCGCTGGGATCGCCGCCTCAAATGGGCGACCGCGAAGTTCGACAGCCTGCACCGCGTCACGATCAAGGGCCTGCGTCACACCCACGCAACCCTCCTGCTCGAACTCGGAGAACACCCCAAGGTCGTCCAAGAGCGCCTGGGCCACTCAACGATCACGACAACGATGAACATCTACAGCCACGTCACACCGACCATGCAGCGATCGGCCGTGGACCGCTTCGCGGCCCATCTCGGCAAGGCTGAGGGCTATAGGCCAAAAGGAGTGGATGGGGTCTTGATCTAGCCGCGTGTTTCCGGCGCGA
>JAGQTK010000068.1 GCA_020439065.1 Microthrixaceae bacterium | reverse complement strand
CGGGGGTCGACGGTGCGGGGGAGAATGGAACCATGGGACGCGCGGATGGCAACGGCAGGCTGGTTTCGGCTCCCGGCGCGCCCGATGCGGGCACCGGCATCCTGCATGTCGACATGGACGCGTTCTACGCCTCCGTTGAGGTGCTCGATGATCCGAGCCTGCGCGGCAAGGCCCTGATCATCGGGGCGCGTGACGCCCGTTCCGTCGTGTCGAGCGCCTCCTACGAGGCGCGGCGGTTCGGTGTGCGGGCGGCGATGCCGGTCGGCCGGGCGCTGAGCCTATGCCCCCATGCGATCGTCACGCCACCGCGGATGTCGCGCTACCTCGACGTGTCGAAGCAGGTGATGGCGGTGTTCGCAGAGTTCACGCCGCTGGTCGAGCCACTCAGCGTGGACGAGGCGTTTCTCGATGTGCGGGGCGCGCGGCGGCTGTGGGGGAGCCCGGGTGAGATCGCGTTCGTGCTCAAGCGTCGGATGTACGAGGCAACCGGGCTCACGTGCAGCGTGGGCGTCGCGGCGACCAAGCATGTGGCGAAGATGGCGTCGACGATCAGCAAGCCTGATGGCGTGCTCATCGTGGCTGCCGACGACACGCCGGCGTTCCTCGCGCCGCGTCCGGTGCGCAGCATGTGGGGTGTCGGGCCGAAATCGGCGGAGGCGCTCGAGAGCCGCGGCATCCGAACCATCGCCGACGTGCTTGGCACGCCCAAGGAGGTGCTCGACCGCACGCTGGGGGCGGCGATGGGGGCGCGGCTCTGGGAGCTGGCGCGCGGCATCGACTCCCGCGCGGTCGTCACCTCGCGGGTGGAGAAGAGCATCGGGCACGAGCAGACGTTTCTGCATGATGTCACCGACGAGGAGTTCTTGCGCAGTGAGGTGTTGCGTCTTGCCGATCGGGTCGCCAGGAGGCTGCGGGAGGGCGGCTTCGAGGGGCGCACCGTGGCACTGAAGCTGCGCTTCGCAGACTTCACGACCGTCGGCCGCTCGCAGACACTCGGCGAGCCGAGCGCGGTCGGGCAGCGGCTCGGCGAAGCGGCACGCGAACTGCTCGCCGGGATCGAGCTGCGGCAGGCCGTGCGGCTCATCGGGGTTCGCGCAGAGAACCTCGTGCCTGCGGGGAGTGCGGCGCTGACCCTCTGGGACGCGGACGAGGACTGGCGCAAGGTGGAGGACGCCCTGGACGACGCCGCCGACCGCTTCGGTGGGGGCGTGGTGACGCGCGCGAGCCTCGTGGGGCGCCGGGATCGCGTGACCGGGGGCCGCGGTGAGGCGGATGTGCGCCGCCGCGGCGAGGCGCCCGGTGGGCGCACACACGGCGGCGCGGAGCGCTGAGAGCCCCGGCAGAGCACGCGCGCTGTGCCCGATCGTGCGTGCCCTGTGCGCGTGGCGGGCCGGCACGATAGCGTTGGGCCATGCCTAACATTGCACTCGAACTCGGCAAGCAGTCGGCCACCGCTGGCGTAACCGCGGCCTACGGTGAGCAGCAGGACGTGGACGGCGTGCGCATCATCCCGGTTGCCGCCGTGTGCAACGGCTTCGGCGGGGGCTCTGATGAGGCCGGCAACGGCGGTGGCGGGGGTGGTGCCTGGTCGCTGCCGCTCGGTGCCTATATTCGCCGCGGTGACGACCTCCGCTTCGAGCCGAACATCATTCCGCTGCTCGCCGTCGCGATCCCGTTCGTGTGGATCGTCGGGCGCGCGATCAACCGCATCATCCGTACGCTCAAGCGCTGACACGCAATGGAGCACACCGCCGCGCACGCGGCGACGCCGTTGCGCGCTGCGCTCGAAGACGGCGTCACCCGCATCATCACGGCCGTGCGGGCCGTGGGCGCGCCAAACCCCGTCGTGTTGATCGACGGACGCAGCGGCGCGGGAAAATCGACGTTGGCGCGAGCACTCATTGCTGCCTGGCCGTTGCCCACTCCCGTGCAGCTGCTCGCCCTCGACTCGATCTACCCAGGCTGGGACGGGCTCGACGAGGGCCGTGAACGCGCGCTCGCGCAGGTGCTCCTCCCGCACGCGGAGGGTCGGAACGGCCTGTGGCAGCGCTACGACTGGGACCGCGGCGCGTACGCCGAGACCCATACCGTCGACCCTGCGCTGGCGCTGATCGTGGAGGGCGCGGGCCTGCTCACGCCCAGCACCGCACGGATGGCCGATGTGCGGGTCTGGCTCGAGTCGTCCGCGCCCTCACGCAGGGCGCGCGCGCTTGCCCGCGACGGCGAGAGCTACCGGCCACACTGGGAGCGTTGGGCGGCCCAGGAGGATGCGCACGTTGCGGCACACGCCCCGGCGCGCTGCGCCGATATCGCGTTGCGCGTGCCGTAGCGCGCCGCGGCGCCGTGTGGATGCCGCGGCCGTGGCTCGCGGCGGCGGGTCAGCGGTGCGTTTCTTCGCCGTCTGCGTCTGCGTCTGGGTCTGCGTCAGTGGCGGTGCCGGGGCTGTCGGCGCCGTCGGCGTCGTCGAGCGCCTGCACGATGCCGTCGAGCCGATACCCCAGCCAGTCGTACACCCCGAAGCGTCCGTCGTCATCGGCCGCCCGCGCGGCCGCGTCGTCCGCCTCGGTCTCGATCCCGAGCCGGCTCGCCACCACCAGCCGCACCGCCGCGAGCGTCCGTGTCCACGCCTCGGCTGATGCAGGATCGAGCACGACATCGAACGGCAATTGGTCATCGGAGGCCGCAGCCTTCGCCTCGGCGGTGACGGCACCCACGACGGGCTCGTTCAGGCTCATGTCGAGCCCGCTGAGCACGCGGCGCGCATCGCGGATGCGCCGGGCGAGCAGCTCGTTCTCGGTGTGACGGCGAAATTCTGCCGAGGCCTCGACATCGTCCGCGTACGCATCCGGCATCAGGCGCGCCAGCGCGGGATCTTCGGGGATCTCCTGGGCGCCACCGAACGCGCCGGCGATCGCGCCGGCACCGGCGCTCGCGGGCGCGACCGGGGCCTCACGCTCGTCCGAATAGTCGTCGAGCAGCGAGATGAACTGTCCGACCAGGTCGGCCAGGTACGCCGCCTCCATCCGCGTGATCGTCAGGATCAATGCGCGCGAATCGCTCATTCGCCGGCCTTCCGTACGGTCGCCCACAGGGCGTATTCATGCAGCGCCTGTGCGTGCATCTCCATCTGTTCGCGCGGCCCCTCGGCGACCACGGCGTGCCCCTGCTCGTGCACGGCGAGCATCAGGCGCTCGGCCTTGGCGCGGTCGAAGCCGAAGTAGGTGCGAAACACGCGGGCGACGTAGCTCATGAGGTTGACCGGATCGTTCCAGACCACGGTCTGCCACACGGCAGGGGCGGTCGGCGCTTCGTCGAGCTCGATGCGCTCATCGAGCGCTGGTGCAGCCATGATGCTCATCACGCCCACCCCAGCTCGTGCAGTCGATCGTCATCGATCCCGTAGAAGTGCGCGATTTCGTGCACGAGGGTGGTGTGGACCTCGTCGCGAAGCGCCTGCTCGTCTTCGCAGATATCGAGGTGCGGCTCGCGATACACGACGATGCGATCGGGCAGCTCACCGACGCCATACGCCTGACGCTCGGTCAGTGCGACGCCGTCATACAGCCCGAGCAGATCGAGGCTGCCGTCTTCGGGCCGATCCTCAACGACGAAGATGACGTTGTCGAGGCCGTCGAACATGTCGTCTGGGAGCTGATCGAGCTCTTCGATGACGAGCGACTCGAAGGTCGCGGCATCCATCTCCAGCATGTCGTCCTCGCGTGTGTCAAAACAGGGGGAGCCTGCACGGCTGCTCGTTCGGGCCTGCGGGTGTGCACCTGGCGCCGGCGCCGCCGAGCGAGTGTTGGGGGCTTGCTCCAGGGTATCCCAGCGCCATCCGGGTGGCGCGAGCGCGCGCGGTGCCGACCTTGCCTGGGCTCGGGGCGTCGATGCGTTCGCGCGCGCCGATCGTGCCATGATCGACGCGGCAGACGGCCCCGATCTGAGTGCAGCGACACGCAATTGCCGGATCCTGATCGGCCGCGCAAGAAAGTGAGCTGCATATGCGAGTCTTCTTCACCGGAATCCAGGCGTTCGGCGAGGGCAAAGATGCGCCAGCGCGTTACGTCCGCATGTCGGACATCTTCAACGAGCGACTCGCCGAGCGCGACTACGGCCCCGGGCTGGAGAGCTGGTTTGTGCTGTTCGTGTTTCAGCGCGATGAGCCCGGTTCCCCGCGCGGCAAAGAGCGCATGCGCTACACGCCCTCGACCAACGAACTCGACCTCCGGTTGTTCGCCGATCACGAAGCATGGCGGGAGGCGCGCAAGGCCGGTGATGAGGATGAGCAGTACCGACTGCTGTACGACGTCGCGCGCCGTACGTTCGACATCATGAGACAGAAGAAGGTCACGCACTTCGACGTGGATGCCTTCGAGCACGACGTCGAAGCCATCGCGCTCGAGTACGGGTGGGCACGCCCCGGCACAGCCTGACCGCGCTCCACTCGGAGGCTGTTGTGGGCTGGGCAGTGTGTGGGAGCAGACGCACTCGTCGACCCCGGCGGCCGGGCCAAAAGAAAGGGAGAGGCCCAAACCTTCCAGAGAGTGAGCACTCTCGTCGAGGGTTTGAACCTCTCCCATTTGGGGTGAGTAACGGGACTTGAACCCGCGGCCCCCTGGACCACAACCAGGTGCTCTACCAACTGAGCTATACCCACCATGCCGTCTGTCTGCGCAGACAACTCCTCCAGTCTATTACATCCCGGAGCGCCTCAATGACACGGGGTCGAGCTCACGCCGGGT
This sequence comes from Microthrixaceae bacterium, assembly GCA_020439065.1. Classification (GTDB taxonomy): domain Bacteria; phylum Actinomycetota; class Actinomycetes; order Actinomycetales; family Microbacteriaceae; genus Microbacterium. Next base: position 4,677 of record JAGQTK010000068.1, on the reverse strand, counting down.
GCGCTGCATCCTCGGCGTCCGGCGCGCTGCCGGCAGCGTACGCCTGCACCGCATTCGCCGACGCGGTGCGGGCCTGCTCGCTCGTCGGGCCCGGCTGCGGCACGAATACGGCTGCGCGGTAGTAGGCCATCTCCCGGATGGATTCGAGGATGTCGGCGAGCGCGCGGTGCCCGCCGTTCTTGGCGGGCGCGTTGTGGAAGACGCGCGGGTACCAACGCTTCGCGACCTCCTTGACGGTCGAGACATCCACGTTGCGGTAGTGCAGGTAGCTGTCGATGCGCGGCATGTACTTGGCGATGAATGCCCGGTCGGTGCCGATGGTGTTGCCGGCCAGCGGGGCCTTGCCCGCTTGGGGGACGAAGCGCTGGATGTACTCGAGCGCTTCGAACTCGGCCTCCGCCGCGCTGACGCCATGCGGGATCTCTTCGAGCAGGCCGGAGGTGCGGTGCATCTCGGTCACGAACTCGCCCATGTTCTCCATGGCGCCCGCGTCGGGCTTGACGACGATCTGGAAACCGGGGTCGACCGGGCGAAGCTCGAAGTCGGTCACAACGACGGCAATCTCGACGATCTCATCTCGATCGAGATCCAGTCCCGTCATCTCGCAGTCGATCCATACCAAGAGGTCGTTCTCACTCGCCGATGCCATGAGTCGATCCTATCGAGCACGACGATCCGCACGCGCCGAGCGTGCGCTGCGCGTGCGCCGAGCGGGATGCAAGGCGGTGCGCGCACGAGAAGCGCCCCCGGTAGGAATCGAACCTACGACCAAGAGATTAGAAGGCTCTTGCTCTATCCACTGAGCTACGGAGGCGTCCTCCCAGGATACTGGACGCGCCCGCTCACATCGTGAGCGACCAGGCCACAGTGCCGCCGAGCTCGGTTGCTGCCTCGAGTTGCTCCTCGCCGAGCGCGCCGACAAGAATCAGTGGCGCGGCGGCGAGGCGCATCCCGTAACCGGTGGTGATCGACGTCATGGCCCGCTCCGCGCCCGTGGTGTCGTACCCGCCGTGAATCCAGTACGAGAACGGCTTGTGGGCGGTCCACTCGCGGGTTGCGTCGTAGGTGGTGTCGAAGAAGTGCTTGAGGGCGCCGGAGATGTATCCGAAATTCGCGGTCGTGCCCAGAATGAACCCGTCGGCCGCGAGCACATCGTCGACGCTCGCCTCGAGGGCGTGACGCTCGACGAGCTCGACGCCCTCCTCGCCGGCCGTGCGCGCACCGGTGAGCACGGCCTCGGCGAGCGAGCGCACGGTCGGGGTCGGCGAGTGGTGAACAACCAGAAGTCGCGGCATCTCCCCACCCTAGCCAGGGGGCGCTCGTGGACGGAGGGTTCGTGCCGGCCGTGGCCCGGCCCGGGCGGGAATCGGGGTGCGAGTACCCTCGAGGTATGGACGAGCGCGTGGCGAAGGGAAGCAACCGCATGAACGAGCTGGATCGAATGCGCCGGCAGATCATCGCCGAGCTGGGCGTCGCGCCGCGCATCGACGCCGGGGTCGAAGTGCGAGACCGCATCGACTTCATCAAGCAGTACCTCGCGGCAGCGCACGCCACCACGCTCGTGCTCGGCATCTCGGGTGGCCAGGACTCGACGCTGGCGGGTCGCCTGTGCCAGCTCGCCGTCGAAGAGATTCGGGATGCCGGGGGCACAGCCGAGTTCATCGCCGTGCGCCTGCCGTACGCGGTGCAGCACGACGAAAGCGACGCGCAGGGCGCGCTGGAGTTCATTCGCCCCGACCGCACGCTCGCGTTCAATATCGGGGCGCCCGTGGACGCCTTCGCCGAGGTGTTCGACGGGGCCTTCGGCGCGCCGCTGACTGACTTCAACAAGGGCAACGTCAAGGCGCGCGCACGCATGGTTGCCCAGTACGCGATCGCCGGGCAGACCCAGGGGCTCGTCGTCGGAACGGACCACGCTGCGGAAGCGCTCACCGGATTCTTCACCAAGTACGGCGACGGCGGTGCGGATCTCGTCCCGCTCGCGGGGTTGAGCAAGGGCCAGGGCCGCGAGCTGTTGCGAAAGCTCGGCGCGCCGGAGTACCTGATCACCAAGGTGCCAACGGCCGACCTCCTCGACGGGGTTCCGGGACAGACGGATGAGGCCAACCTCGGCATCAGCTACGAGCACATCGATGCCTTCCTCGAAGGGCGGGCGGTGCCGGAGGATGTCAGCGCGAGGCTCGTCGAAGGGTATCTGCGCTCCGCGCACAAGCGGCATACCCCCGCGGCCATGCAGGATTCCTGGTGGCGTCGGGCGGAGTAGGGAGCGGGCGGGGCGCGGCGGCCTGCGGAGTCGCCTAGTTTCGTACCACGTCGTGCAGCCTCACACCGCGTAGTGCAGACACCAGGCCGCGTCCTCCGCACTCCAGAAATCGCCGAGCTCAAGGAAGCGTCTGGCGACCGGCTTGTACCGGCGGGCGCGGTAGCGCACGCCGTCGGGGGTGTGCACCGGCTGCACATGGCCGATCACCCGACCGTCGCGATTGATCGCGCGCCACTGGGAGCTCCCGCCTGGCTCAAGCCGCAGGCCCAGCGCGGGGGAGAGCGCGGGTGGGGCCATCGGAAGTGGGGCGAGGGCGAGGGGCGATCGCTCGGATGCTTCCGCTCGCCGTACGGGAGAAACCGACGGACGCGTGGGGTGGAGCGCGGGGGTGCTGTGCATGATGACTCCTCTCGCGGGTAAGGCTAGGTTCGACCACCGACACTCCCGCACGCGCGGCCGCGCGCGGATGCCCACTGACCCTCGGCAGGGTGAATTCCGATCGATCCATCCACAATGCGCGCGAAGACGCGTTCACGGCGTCGCCGGCGTCGGATCCTGTTCGGACGCGCCCGCGCCGTGTGCGCGCCGCGGACCGCGGGACCGTCCCGCATGTGAAGGGAGTCAAAAATCATGAGCGACACCATCTCGATCGTCGGCAACGTGGCCACCGAGCCGAAGCAGCACGCCCCCGGGGGCATCCCGATCACCTCGTTCCGGCTCGCCGCCTCGCAGCGGCACTTCGACCGCGCCAGCGGAGCCTGGGTCGAAGGCGCCACGAACTGGTACAGCGTGTCGGTCTTTCGCACACTCGGTGAGCACGCACTCGAGTCGCTGCGAAAGGGCGACCGGATCTTCGTGCGCGGACGGCTGCGCATCCGCGATTGGAGCGCGGGCGAGAAGAGCGGCACGACCGCGGAGGTCGATGCCGACGCGATCGGCCACGACCTGCTGTGGGGAACCACGGTGTTCACGAGGGCCGTCGGTGCGGGGTCCGTCGGTGCATCGATGCCGGGCGAGGGTGCCGCTGCCGAACGTGGGGGATGGCACGCACCAATGAGCTCCGCTGGGCTGGTGACCGGGTCGGGTGCCCCGGACGACGGCGAGGATGCCATGGCGCTCGCGCACGGAGGCGAGGCGGCGACACCCTTCTGACAGGCCGCTTGCGGCGGGCGCCGAGCGTGGGGCGCGTGCCCCGGCCGGGGCGCCCGCACGGTGGCCGACATAGACTCTCGGGGTGAGCTCCCGTCGTCCCCGTGCCGCAGACCGTCGATCGTGGGTTCTCGGTGCCTCTGCCGCAGCACTCGTTCTGGCCCTGACCGGCTGTGCGGGCACGCCGGATGTCACCCCGAGCACGCCCCAGAACAGTCACGAGGCGACGGCGGGCCCGGTTGCCCCCGAGCCCACCGCACCCGTGCTTGTGCCGGACGGCACGGCCGCCGAGAACCTTCCCTTCTTCGAGAGCATCATCGGCGCGGTCTGGGCGTCGGAGGAACGGGGTTCCGGCCGCGCCTACGTGGACGCCCTCGCCGCGAACGGCTTCGACAAGTCGCGAATGCAGGTCACGCAAGACCTTTCGACGGTCGGCAATGCCGCCGAGAGCATGCAGGTCTCCGTGGTGTGGGCGGGGGAGTGCCTGATCGGTCAGTTCGGGGCCGCCACCGGCGAGCCCAACAGCACGATCCAGGAGCTGCTGCCGGGCGAGCGGTGTCTGCTGGGGAGCACGCGACCGATCGACTGGTGACCGCGCCGATCAGGAGCCTGCGGGGCCGGGTAAGCTAGGACGTTGGCGGCGTCTCGCCAGGAAACGTTAGGGATAAGAGTGGCTGAATACATCTATACGATGGCGCGGGCGCGCAAGGCGGTCGGCGACAAGGTAATTCTCGACGACGTGACGATGTCGTTCCTGCCGGGCGCGAAGATCGGCGTCGTGGGGCCGAACGGCGCCGGAAAGTCGACGATCCTCAAGATCATGGCCGGCCTCGACACGCCAAGCAACGGCGAGGCCAAGCTTTCGCCCGGCTACTCGGTCGGCATCCTGATGCAGGAGCCGGAGCTCGACGAGCACCTCACCGTGCTCGAGAACGTCCAGCAGGGCGTCGGTCCGATCAAACAGAAGCTGGATCGCTTCAACGAGATCTCCGCGCTGATGGCCGACCCGGAGGCCGACTTCGACACCCTGCTCGCCGAGATGGGCACGCTGCAGGAAGAGATCGACGCGGCCGACGCGTGGGATCTCGACTCGCAGCTCGAGCAGGCCATGGACGCGCTTCGGACGCCGCCGTCGGACGCGATCGTCTCGAACCTCTCGGGCGGTGAGAAGCGTCGCGTCGCGCTGTGCAAGCTCCTGCTGCAAAAGCCCGACCTGCTCCTGCTCGACGAGCCGACCAACCACCTCGACGCCGAGAGCGTGCAGT
>JAGQTK010000067.1 GCA_020439065.1 Microthrixaceae bacterium | reverse complement strand
CACCCGCCCACAGCTCGACGTTGCGCTGCACCTCGTGGGAGTCAGCGCCGGATGCCAGCTGCGCGTCGATCTCGTCGCGGCAGATCTGGACGGTGTCGCTGCGGCCCTCACCGGTGAGCATCTTGCGGAGCTCGCCGAGCATGGCGAGCAGCTGTGCTGCGTTCGGGGTGAGCTGCTCGAGCTGGTCGACGGTGTAGCCGGCCTCGAGGTGGTCGGTGAGGTCGGCCTTGTCAGCGTCGAGGGCAGGGCGGTAGAGGGTGACGGTGGCGCCGACACCGCCGAGCAGCTTGTGCAGCTCGGCAGCCCGGGAGTAGCCGGCTACATCGCGGTCAGCGACTACGGCGACGTCGGCGCCCTGGAAGATCTCGGCGAGCTCGCGGGGGAAGGATCCGGAGCCCTGGGCGTTCGTGGTGGCGACGAGCCCGGCGGCTTCGGCGTTCTCGACGTCCTTCTCGCCCTCGAGGAGCCAGACGCGCGTGCCGGCCTCGATCGCCTTCAGCACCTCGGGGTGGCGGTACAGGACCGACACGAAGTCTTCGGGCTTCTTAGCCACCATGCGGCCGTTCGGGCCGAGGAAGCGCTGCTTGAACCGCTTGCGGGTCTCGCCGTCGACGGTTGCCGTCTCACGGATGACTTCCTCGACGAGGGTGCCATCGGCGTTGAAGTACGGGTAGGTCGTGACGCGCTCCCACTTAGCGCCCTTGAACTTGTCGACGTCGGCCGTGGACTTGTTGGTCAGGCGGGGCGGGAGCTTCGGTGCGGCGGTGAAGCGGACCCTCGGCTTGCGGCGGGGCTGATCCTCGGTGCGCTCGGGCAGGGGGGAGTCGAAGAGGTCCTTCACGGCCAGGCCGATCGCCGCGGTGATCTCGCGAACGTCGGCGTGGCAGGTGAAGCAGTTCAGCAGCACCTTCTCGTTGCCACGGTCGTTCTTCACCGACAGGGAGCGGTGGGTGTCGCCGTGCACGGGGCACAGTGCCATGAACTGGTCGCCGCGGCGCGACTCCGGCTTGTAGCCGTTGGTGTCGAGAGCGTCCCAGACGCGATCGAACGCGCTGCGCGAGGATTCCGGGGTCGAGATCAGGGTCATGAGCGTCCGCCCTCGCGCGGTGCGCGGGAGGGGACGGAGCACGGGATTAGACCGCAATGATCGCAAAAAAGACGAAACTGCGTTAGCATGAAGACGCTCCTCCTCTCAAGGGATGCGCACACCGACCCGCCAAGGTCGCTAACTCAAAACCTCGAACCGGACGCCTGGACAGCAAGGTTCGAATCACACTCTTCGAAAGTCTCTCGGTTTGCCGACCGGGAGACTTTCCTCGTTCTAGGCGCTGCGTGCCAAAGGCCGCCCTCCTTCAAGAGAGTCGAAGCCTGCGATCTGGTCGCGGGCCGCTTTGGCTGCAGCAGCTGCTCGGCGCTCGGCAGCTGCGCGGATCTCCTCGAGGATGTACTCCGGCACAGGGAGGTTGTGGACCTCCGCCAGACGCATCGTGCTGTACGAGCCGATCGGGATCCCGAGCTTCTGGGCTTCAGCTTCGTAGACCTCGTACTGATCGTCAGGCACGCGCGAAAGGAGATTCGTCCTCGCGCCCCGGTCGCGTCGACCGGGCTTCCTTTCATCGACCATGGGTCATGTATAGCACCCTCAACCTGAAACAGAAACAGATTTACTCCGGCGCGTCGCGCAGCCGTCCAATTGCCCATGACCTCCATAGGTGCCGTCACGGCTGCAGATCGGACATGGCCGCAGAAATTTTTCGTGCCCACCATGTCTCGCTATCGCAGGCTGGGTCGTCGGGTAGGCGGTGATGGGGCGATTTCTGCTACATGAAGCTGTTTTTCGCAGGGCTCGTTTCGCCGTATCAGTATCTGGAAACACCAGATCACATCAGGTTTTAGCCGATCCGAGTGGGATGTATCGCATGTTGCATAAAAACGTAACGTTGACTAGTAACGTGTCGGCAATATAGCCTCCCACCAGGGCGAAACCTCAGCCCTAGCTCGATGGCGTGGTGATACGGCGCGGGTCTTTGGTGCCCCGTTTCAGGGCCTTCGAGTTCAGGAGGCACGTTGATACACGGGGATATGACGAGAGGGAGGCGTAGTGGATCTGAGGGCGATTCCGACCGATGAGCTCTACGAGCGGGCGCTCGGAGTCGCTGCCCGGATCAGCGAATGGCGACCGCTGCTGGCGGCGGCCGTCTACTCCTGGTGGCGCCCGTTCCCGGTCCCGATCTATCTCTGTCACGACTCCGACGGTCCGTCCCTGCCCTCGGCACCTGCAACGCTCGCTCTCGCTGCAACGGAGCTCGCTGGCCGGTCATCGACGGACTACACCGGCGAATGGCTCGACACCACCGGCCGGTCTGCGGCCTATGAGGGCCCCGAGCCTTACCTCCTGTCCTGGATCGTGCCCGGGAAATTGGACCGGGCCAGAAATCATCCCGGCCTCTGGAATCGGACGCTGCCTCACATCCTCACGTCGCTAGAAATGTCGCAGTCGCCGCGCTACCAACCGGATCCTGAGTTGCGGATCCGATTGACCGTGATAACCGGTGCGCAGCTCCTCCCTCGGAAGTTTGCAGACCGGGCTCTGCCGATCGAATTGAAGACTGATTCATGGCCTCGTGAGACGACGGTGTCATCCCCGGGATCAGTTGCTGCTCGACGTGAGCTCGGACGGAGGATCGAGCAGTGGATTTCTGCTGAACGAGACTCTGTGTACTTTCAGGACCTCGAACTCTTGAACCCATCACCTGTCGAAGCTCTACGCATCGGCAGAGATATCTTCGCGAGGTTCCTTGCGGCGGAGGGCGTGTCAACCGGACTCCCGTGGCCGGCGCGTGCCAGGGAGACAATGACGGCGGCGGACGCGACAACCACGAGATCCTCGAAGGCCGTCCGGCGCCGGGCGAACCCCTCTGTCGATCCTGGTCTCGGTGACTTCACCCGTTTCCAAATCCTCGATGCCATTGCGACCAGGCGCGTTCGACTCAGCCATCAGAGGGGCCCCGAACTTGCAAGCCTTCCCGTCGTGGGGCGCTTGCATGACGAGGAGTTCTACGCCGTGCCTGAGATCGTCAGCGATCTCGTCCAGCAGTCGGGACTCATGAGAGGCACTCGACTTCAGATCGCCCGCTCCCTCGCTGCGGCAGGCTGGCTCAATCGTGCGGCGGATGAGGGGTGGACAGTGGGTCGATACGTTGACTCGAAGCTCACACGGGTGTGGAGTCTGCCGATCACCTTTCTGGGGCACCTCGTCGAAGACGAGTTCGAGGAAGCCTCGAGTTTCCCCGTGCGGGAGCTGCGCTCCGAACCACTTCTGGCGGACGAGATCCGTGCTGCGATTCGCACGAGCCTGGCCAATGATCGAGCGCGGCTGGGTGCTACCACTGAGGAGGAACAGCTGATCGATCTTGGTCGGCTGAAAGGTGCTCGTGCGTACATTGTTCCTTCGGCTGTGCGACAGCTAATGCATGGGCACGCCGGACTGAGCCCGACTGCGCACTCGATGGGTAGGGCTCTGGGGCAGGCTGGCTGGCTCGAGCTTTCGGATGGCGCATGGACCGTGCCTCGTCGCATCGACGGGAGGCTGAGACGGGTGTGGAACCTGCCCGCCGCGTTCCTCGCGTGACACGACGTGCCGGGGCCCCTCTCGTTCCCCGATAGAGCGGGAGCCCGGGTGCAACCCCCTGTCAGGGGCGGGGCTTCGTCAGTACGAATGAGGTCACTGACAGAGGGAAAGGAAGCACCATGCCTCATGGCGACGTGGAGACATTCCACCAGGACGGACAGTGGCGAAACCGCATCGAGGGTGACCAGATCCTCGAGGGCAGTTTTGAGACGAAAGCGGAGGCGGTCGACGCCGGCCGTGAGCTCGCGCGATCGCGTCAGGTTGAGCACATCATCCGCAAGGAGAACGGTCAGATCAGCGATCGGTCGACCTACGGCGAGGATCCGCGCGACATCCGCGGGTGAGGGCGTGATGCTGCCGGCTGAGCTGCGCCCCCCGCTGCAGGTCGCTCTGGCTCGGCCGGCGGCAACGCTTCCCATGGCTCGCGATCTCGGCGGCGATGTCCTGTACGAGCCGAAGTGGGATGGCGTGCGTCTGATAGTCGTGGTCGACGACGAGGTCTCGCTCTGGTCTCGGCAGGGCAAGAACCTCACGCGTGCGTTCCCCGAGCTCGTGGCAGCCGCGACCGAGCAACTGCCCGATGGCGTGATCGTCGACGGGGAGGCAGTGATCTGGTCGGAGAGCAGGCTGGATTTCGATGCGTTGCTGCGGCGGATCAACGTGGGCCGCTCGCGAGCAGAAATGCTCGCTCGAGCACAGCCGGCGGCGTTCGCCGCATTCGATCTCCTCGCCGTCGACGGCCGAGACATCCGAGGGCTGCAACTGCGCGATCGCCGGGTGTTGTTGGAGGAGCTCGCGAGAATCTGGGCGCCGCCGTTGAACCTCTCCCCTGTCACCCAAGACCAGGCTGAGGCCGCCGAGTGGTTTCAGACGCTCACTGCCGCCGGCATCGAGGGTGTGATCGCGAAGGGTGCCGCGGATCCGTACGTCGGCGGACACCGGGCATGGGTGAAGGTCAAGCACCGCGAGACCCGGGACGTCATCTGCGCGGCCGTGACCGGCTCGAGAGATCGACCCAGCGAGCTCGTGGTCGGCCTTCCGGCAGATGGCGGGCTGCGCATCGTCGGGCGAACGACACCGCTGCGAGCGCGGGATGCTCGGATGCTCGGTGAGCTGCTCGAACCGCCTGCATCTGATCATCCGTGGCCGGAGGTGGTGAAGCCGGGAGTGCTGGATCGCTTCAATCGCGATCGTGGGCCGGTGACGCTGACGCTCGTCGATCCGCTCGTCGTTGAGATCTCCGCCGACGTCGCGATGCTCGGAGGCTCGTTTCGTCACGCGGTGAGGTTCGTGCGTGCACGCCCAGATGTCCCGGTCGACGAGGTGGTGCCGTAGCCGCGCTGTGGTGAGCTACACCGCGGTGATGAGGGTGCGATCGGTCGGGTCGGCGGTGCGGGCGTTGTTGACTTTCCGGTCGACGACGTGGGTGCGCATCGTTGCGGCGATCGCCGAGGAGGATGCTTCGAGCTCGTCGAGCAGCTGCAGCCGGTTCTGCTTCGATGCTGCGGTGTTGCCGTCGACGGTCAGCGGCTGCGGGTCTAGCCATGCGTCCCACAGGTCGCGGGTCAGGAAAGCTGGCATCCGGTCGTGGATCTCGCCTGACGCATCGCGGGCTTCACGGGTGACGACGACGAAGACGCGACGTCGCTCACCGGCGACCTCGGTAGTCCAGGTCAGACCTGCGGCGGCGAGCAGCTCGTCGCTGTGGATCCAGTGCGGCGTCTTCGAGCCTTTCTCCCCCGTCCACTCGTAGTAGCCGAGCATGGGGACGATGCATCGTGAACGACTGAACGGACCGACCCAGAACCGCTCGGGCAGCTTCTCCATGCGGGCGTTGATGATCGGCACCTTCGGCCTGCTCGCTGGTCGGTCCCAGTCCCAGCGGGCGAGCTCGAGCTCACGCTCGACGACGTTGTCGACGAGCCGTTCGCGGACGATCGGCGCCGTCTGGGTGGGGGCGATCGAGTAGCTGCCGGCCCAGTCCTCGGCGCGGCCGCCGTCTGCGACGAACTCCCGGATCAGCTCGTCGGTCTTCTTGTCCATCGCGAAGCGCCCGCACATGCCCTGATTCTCTCACCGGCCACAGACGCCCACTCAGCTGCGGCGGCGGGCGACGCGAGGGATGAAGGCGACGGAGGCGTACAGGGCGCGCACATGCGGCCACCGGGCCCCGTCTGGGTGCCTGTAGCGGCCGAAGGCGATCACATGCCGGCCAGTCAGCGCATCGGGGTCGGTGATCTGCAGGCGGTCGAGGTTCTTCTCGTCGACGAGGATCGATACGTGATCGGCGGCGCTCTCGAGGCGGATCATCAGACTCCCCAGGCGGGTGCAGTAGTGGCCGGTTACCTTGCCCCAGAGAATCACGTCGGTGCCGAGGCGGGACGCGATTGACGCATCTCGTGCGTGTACGATCAGCTGCTCGGCCGGCACCGGATCCTGTGTGCCGATGACGAGCTCTAGGTGTGATGTCCAGGGACGTTGTTGAGTCGGTCGAAGGGTGCGCCGCCAATCGCAGAGTGGTGTCGGTGGTGGTTGTAGAAGTGGAGCCAGCCGGGCAGCGCCAGGCGTCGTTCGGCCTCTGAACCGTAAAACCTGGCATAGGCCCATCCGTCCCCGAGCGTGCGGTGGAATCGCTCGATCTTCCCGTTCGTCTGCGGCCGGTAGGGGCGTGTCCGCTTGTGTCGGATGCCGAGCCGAGCGCAGAAGTCCCTCCATGCGTGGGATCTGTAGGCCGACCCGTTGTCGGATAGGACTCGCTCGACGGTCACGCCTCGTTCGGCGAACCAGTCCACGGCGCGTTCGAGAACTCCCACCGCTGTTCTCGCCTGCTCATCCGACCAGATTTCTGCGTATGCGACGCGGGAGTGGTCGTCGATGACTGTGTGAACGAACGCCGTTCCGGTGCGCGGCTTGTGGTCTTTTCCTCGTGGTAATCCCGGAGTCGCGAGCTTGTTCCGTGCGCCTTGCTTCCGACCTACGTAACGATGTCCACCGCCGTCGGGGATGTTGCCGAACTTCGTAACATCGACATGAATCAACGATCCCGGATGAGGATGCTCATATCGCCGCAATGGCTCGCCAGTGACACGATCGATATGCGAGAGGCGGTTCACGCGGCAACGGACGAGGACCGCGTGAACAGTCGACGTCGAGAGACCAAGTCGTGCAGCGATCTGGGCTGGCCCCAGTCGAAGCCGCCAGCGCAGGTTGATGATCTTCTTCTTGACATGCTCGGGCGTCCTGTCTGGGATCCGGTGCGGCTTGCTGGAGCGATCCTGCATCCCAAACTCGCCCTCTTCCCGGTAGCGGCCGGCCCATTTCCGGGCAGTGATCGGGGAAACCATGAACATCTTTGCGGCGATCGTGGCCGGATAGCCGTCTTCGACAATCAGTCGGGCTAACCGGAGACGGGCACGAGGAGTGAGAAGAGCGTTCGGATGGGTCATCAATTGGCCTCCGCCGCGGTCTTCGTGAGCGCGCGTCCGGTGAGAAGCATGATGGCGAGAGCGATCGCTGTCAGCACCGAGGCGACCCAAACCGGCGCGAGCAGCCCCAGCCCGGTCGCGAGCCCGAACGCACCAAGCACAGGCCCCGCGGCAGCTCCGATATTCAATGCTGCGGTTGCGTACGAACCGCCCATCGTTGGCGCACCCGATGCTGCATACAGCACACGCGTGATCAGAGTACTGCCGACGCCGAACGACAGGAAGCCCTGAACGAGGACGAGGACGATAAGCGCAACGGGATGAGATGCGACCACTGCCAACACGATCCAGCCCGTCAGCAACAGCGGTCCGCCGACTGCGAGCACGAGGCCAGGTCGTTGATCTGATAGTCGTCCTGCGATCGTGACGCCAAGGAACGATCCGATGCCGAACATCACCAGCGCGACGGACACCCACGCTTCGGCCAAGCCCGCGGTCTCGGTCACGACGGGTGCCAGGAAGGTGAATGCCGCAAAGGTCCCTCCGTTGATCAGCGCTCCGAGTGCCATGGCCAGGATGAGCCGCGGCATCGCCAACTGGCTGAGCTCGGCACGGAGCCTTGGTGAGGTCGCGCTAGTCGCGCTCCGACCAACATTGTTCGTGACGCCCCGAATGACTCCAACGGCCGCGGGAATACAGAGGATGGCGATCGCCCAGAACGTCGTTCGCCAGCCCAGCGCTGTGCCGAGCAGTGCCCCGGCGGGGACGCCCACGACGGTTGCGATCGTCGTGCCGGAGAGCAGGATCGACAGTGCACGCCCCTTCTGGTTCGCTGGCACGAGGGTAGTGGCCGTGCTCAGTGCTACGGCGAGGAATCCTGCGTTTGCGAGAGCGCTGAGCACCCGGGTGATGAGCAGGAGAGAGAACACTGGTGTCATCGCTCCGATGACGTGGCTTCCCGCGAACACGAGAAGGCAAACGATCAATGTGAGCCGCGGTGGCCAACTGCGAGCGAATGCCGCCATCACTGGCGCGCCGACGACCATACCGACCGCGAATGCGGAGGTCAGCAGGCCTGCAGTGCCGACCGAGACGTCAAGTTCGGTCGCGATCGCGGGGAGCAATCCCGCGAGCATGAATTCTGAAGTGCCCATGACGAAGACCGCCAGGGCAAGCATGTAGAGAGCAAAAGGCATCGAGTACTCCGAGGTGTGAGATCAAGAAATGGTTCTTCTTGTCACCACGGCCAGTGCCCCGGGTACGCCAGAAATACGCCCACACAGATCGTGGGCGTCGTAACTAGTGGTTCAAGGGGCTGGCGGTGTGACCGACAACCCCTGACCTGTCTGATTCGGGACTCGACATGCCCCAAACTCTACATGCCTTCAATGGTGAGCGGTCTGGACAGATGCTTCTTGAATCAGCACGGTGTCATTGCGCGCGGGGGCAGAACAACGTCCCTGGACATCACATCTAGGCCTGCCGGCATGGTGTCCGAGAGCAGATTGATCAGCATCGTCGAGAACGCGCGCTGGTCGGCGGTGTCAGCTTCCCCTTGGGAGGGCTCGGTGCGATACCGGCGCGTCAGCGTCCCTGGCCGCTTCGGGTCGGGTCGGCGGCGCCCATCGGGGCCGGTTGAGGGTTCCGGGAGGCCGAGGCGCATCCGCCAGCGCACCGGCCGTGTCCCCTGCGGGTGTTCGCGGCCGACGTCGCCGGGCCGATCCTTCGACCGCTTCGAGCCCTCGTCGCAGCCCTCGCCATGGTGCGCTGCGAAAGCGGCCGATCGCTTCGTGCTCTGCAGCGATGTTGCCCAGACCTTGGCGCCACACGCCGACCCGTCACGGAGCTCCCCCGGGCACCAGAGATCCGGAAGTACTCCCAGGGCGCGGACCTGATCGATCGTGACGGGATCGCCTGCAGCATCCAGTGCGACGTCCATAGTTCTCCCCTGCTCGGTTCGTTGATCCAGCACCCCGCTGGACTATTGAGCTTGCGCAACGGGGCTCTGCGTTGACGATCAGCATTTCGGCTAACGCCCGGGGGCATCAGCCGCCGTTGATCCCGGGGATCCCGGAGTCGTCCGGCTTTGACTTCGTCGACGGGGGGATCACGACACGGCGGTCACACTCAGGGCAGGCCCAACCACCACCAGGTGCATCGCGCATCACAACCAGGTCGTCGGGGCACGAGGGAACCGTCGAGGGAAGGCTCGTGAGCGTGTCCATCGCTTCACGCAGCGCGTCAGCCGGCACGTCGAATGCCGGATCCCAGGCGATGAACGAACCATCCTTGCTCGAGGTGAGTATTCGGATGCCGGCCGCCTTTGCAGCGCGGCGCAGACCGCGGCGGAACTCGTCGACCGGCGCCGGCAGTTCCTGCTGCATCATCGCGATGCTGCCGGTGTTCTGCAGCTGCGTGACGTACTGCT
>JAGQTK010000066.1 GCA_020439065.1 Microthrixaceae bacterium | reverse complement strand
GACCTGCACGAGCTGCGCGATCGGCCGTGGGGAGCCGACGATCGTCAGGTTCACCGGCATCCCTGCGGCGCCGACGGCATCGACCAGGTCGGGGAGCGCATCGAGGGTGAGGGTGGATGCCTCGACCTCGACCTCGCTCGAGCTGCGCAGCGTGTGCAGCAGCTGCTTGAGCTCGGCGATCGCGTCGCGCGCCGACGTCTCGATGCCGTGCAGGGCCTCGCGCGCGGCCGCCGGGTCGAGGTCCATCACCGCGCGCGCCGCCCCGGCCTGCACCCCCATCGCCGAGACGTGGTGCGCGACGACGTCGTGCAACTCGCGGGCGATGTGCACGCGGTCGAGGGCGACGGCCTGGGCCGCGGTCAGTTCGCGCTCGGCTTCGAGCTCGGCGGTGCGCTGCTCGAGGGCGAGGCGCTGGAGGCGGCCGCTCCAGGCCCGGTCGCCGAGGTAGTAGGCGCCGCCGAAGTAGAGCACGTTGATCAGGAGGTTGATCAGCATGGCCGCCATGTAGGGCGTGAAGGCACCGGCGGGTGTGCCCTGTTCGGAACCCGCGGCGGTGACCTCGAAGAACATGACCGTGAGCAACCAGGCGAACATGGCGACGATCAGCACGATGCGCACGATGCGGGCTCGGCGGCGATCCGTCGCCCAGGCGCCGACCGTGTAGAGGGCGATGAACATGGCGATGTTGCCGACGAAGATGTCGGGGATCCGCAGGGTGACGCCCATGAAGAAGGCGAACACGACGATCACGCCGACCTGGCAGGGCCAACGGCGCCGGAGCGCGAGCGGCATCGAGAGCACCGCGACGTACGCGAGCGCGAGGAGCATGTTGTTCTGCTGCTCGTCGCCGTAATAGCCAGCCACCGCAGAGAGCGCCGCGCTGATCAGGCCGCCGACGAACAGGACGAGCGCCAGGAACACGTCGAAGCGCCGCTGCGCCGGGGTGAGCGGTGCGGGTGCGGGGAGGGACGTGGCCGGGGTATCCGTCGTCATGTGCTCTAGGCTACGGGCGCCCGCGGGAGGGGACGTCCCCCGTGCGGGGGAGTGCGGGGGAGGCCGCGCGGGGGAGATCGTGCCGGGCGTGACCGCGCCGGGCGTGACCGCACCCGCTGCCGGGCACGCTGCCGGACCCGCCGCCGGGCCCGCTCGCCACTCCCGTGCGAAGCCCCTCTTGACCGCCCGCATGCGGTTTGTCAGTCTTTCGGCATCACAGCTGCAACCACCCCCACACCAGACGGAGGCCATCATGGCTACCAGCATTTTCGTGAACCTTGCAGTGACCGACCTCGCGCGTGCCACTTCGTTCTACACGGCGCTCGGGTTCGAGGTGAATCCCCTGTTCAGCAACGAGAATGGGGCGTGCATCGTCGTCGAAGAAGACATCTTCTTCATGCTCCTCACCCGCGAGTTCTTCGGGACCTTCACCGAGAAGACGGTTGCCGACACGAAGACGACGACCTCGGTGCTCACCGCGCTCAGCCGCGAGTCGCGGGCCGCGGTCGACGAGGTGCTCGAGGTCGGCCTCACCCATGGCGGCCGGGAGCCGGTGCCGCCGCAGGATCACGGATTCATGTACGGGCGCGACCTCGAAGACCCGGACGGCAACGTGCTCGAGTTCTTCTACATGGATCCCGCAGCCATCGAGGCCGGTCCGGAGGCGTTCATGGCCGAGCACGCGGGCGATGATGCGGGCGCCGACGACGACACGGACGACGGCGGCGTGGTGCCCTGAGCGGGAGCCCCCGCCCTGAGCGGGCGCCCTCCCTGAGCGGGCGCCCTCCCTGAGCGGGAGCCCTCGCCCCGGCCCCTACTCCACCAGGCCGAACTCCTGCAGCAGCTGGCCCACGACGTTGTTCTCGATGTGTTTGTGTGCGAAGTGTCGCACCGGCGCGCCACCGGGGAGCTTGAACTCGGCGCCGTCGCGCAGGAAGGTCACCGCCTTGAACAACGAGCGCACATCGTAGGTCGAGTTGAACACCTCGGGCACGCCGCGCTCGACCCCGAGCAAGGTGTACACGGCCTCCATGGGTGTGCGCACCGAGTACTCGGTGGTGAAGATGCAGTCGCGCTGCGCGGACTGCGCGAACTGCCCGATGAACGCGAAGTTCACGGCACCCTCGGGCACGACGGCGGGCCGATCGGTGTGCGTGCGCGGCATGAAGAATGCGGTCACGTAGGGCATCATCACCGGCACGGTGCGCGCCCCGGCGGCCGCGAGCTCCGGGATGTCGTCTACGGGAACCCCCAGGTGGAACAGCCATTCCTGCGTGATCTCCTCGCCGGTGCACTCCTGCATCGGCTTCTTCACGAAGTCGCCCACGGCCTCCGGGAACAGGCCGTACACCCACACGACGATCTGATCCTTCGGCTGCTTCTTGAAGTGTGGTTGGCGGTTCACGGTCCACGACATGAGCCAGCTCGAGTCCATCACCGAGACGATGCCGCCCGTGACCACCTTGCCGCTGAACGGATCGCGCTGCGCGATCTTCTCGATGTATCGCGGAATGCGCGGGTCCAGCGTGGTGACCGTCGCCGACTCCCACTTCGTCTCGGGAATGTGCGCGCCGAAGACATCGGGGTTGCCGAAGGCCTTGTCTCTTGCGGCGATGCGGCGCCAGAGATCCCACGCGGGCGCCGGGCCGGTGTTGAGCTTCGCGGGTGTGCCGTGATCGCCGTCATCCGAGTTCTCGGTCAGCGAGCCGATCGTCATGAACAGCAGATCGTCGGCGGTCAGATCGACCCGCTTCGACTCGCCGGCTTCGATGATGTGGATGCTGGTTGCCTGCTTCTCTGGCGAATCCTGCGAGATCTCGAAGTCGACGTCGGTGACCACCGTGTCGTAGCGGAAGACGACGCCGCGCTCGCGCAGCCAGGTGACCAGCGGCAGGACGAGGGACTCGTACTGGTTGAATCTCGTGAATTTCAGCGTCGAGAAGTCGGGCAGCCCGTGGATCTGGTGGATGAACCGGTGCAGGTAGAGCTTCATCTCGAGGGCCGAGTGCCACTCCTCGAACGCGAACATGGTGCGCCAATACAGCCAGAAGTTGCTCTCGAGAAACTCTTGCGAGAACACCTCGTTGATGCGCTTGTTCTCGAGGTCCTCGGGCAGCTTCATGGAGATGTCGGTGATGTCTTGCTGCGCCCGCTTGGAGAGGCCGAACTTGAAGTCGGTGCCGCCGTCCTCGCCCTGGTTCTTCGTGGTGCGGCGCAGGGTGTAGTTGGGGTCGTCGCGGTTGAGCCAGAAGAACTCGTCGAGCACGCTGGCATCCTCGATCTCCAGCGAGGGGATCGAGCGGAACAGGTCCCAGAGGCACTCGAAGTTGCTCTCCATCTCGCGGCCCCCGCGAATCACGAAGCCCTTCTCCGGGACATCCAGCCCATCGAGCGCGCCGCCGGGGATGGCCTGCTGCTCGAAGATCGTGATGCGCGAGCCATCCATGTGCCCGTCACGGATGAGAAACGCCGCGCCGGCGAGGGCGGCGAGGCCTGAACCGACGAACCAGGCGCGTTTCTCGTCGACGCCGGCGGGCTTGCGGGGCCGGGCGAACGCCTCATAGTTGCCACTCGTGTATCGCATGCCCACCCTTTCGTGGATCCGGTGCGTGTCGCGCGACGCTAGCCGAAGATCATCGGCATGTCATCCTCATCGTCGCCCCCGAAATCGAAATCCACCATGACCGGCACGTGATCGCTGGGAATTTCACCCTTGCGCTCGTCGCGGTGAATGGATGCCCCGGCCACCGCCTCCGCCAGGGCGCGCGTGCCGAGCACGAAGTCGATGCGCATGCCCTCGTTGCGTGGAAAGCGAAGCTGCTTGTAGTCCCAGAAGGTGAACCCGCTCGGCACGAGCGGGCGCACGAGGTCGCTGACGCCGGCGGCGAGCAGGTTCTGGAACGCCTCACGCTCGGCGGGCGAGATGTGGGTCGAGACGCCCGGCACGAAGCTCGGGTCGCCCATGTCTTCGTCGCCCGGCGCGATGTTGAAATCGCCGGTCAGCGCCATCGCCAGCTCGGGATCTCGGGCCAGTTCCTCGCGGGTGTGCTCGGTGAGGGCGCGGAGCCAGTCCAGCTTGTAGCGGTAGTGCGGGTCATCGAGGGCGCGCCCGTTGGGGGTGTAGAGGCTCCACACCCGCACGCCGTCGATGAGGGCGCTGATCGCGCGCGCCTCGAGGGGCTGGTCCGGGCCCTCCATGCCCTTCTGGAACCCGGGCATCCCCGTGAACGACGTCTGCACGTCCGCCATGGGGAGCCGGCTCGCGATGGCCACGCCGTTCCACTGGTTCAGACCGTGGGCGGTGACCTCGTAGCCGGCGTCTTCGAACGCCTGCAGCGGAAACTGCTCGGGCCTGCACTTGATCTCCTGCATCGCGAGCACATCGACGTCGTTGCGCACCATCCAATCGACGGTGCGCACGACGCGCGCGCGGATCGAGTTCACATTCCAGGTGGCCAGGCGCATGGTTCTAGCCTATGGCGCGATCGCGCGTGGCCGCGGAGTGGCAAACCCTAGACTTGCCTCATGACGAGTGTGACGACCCCCGAGGTGCAAGCCGACCGCCAGCAGCTGATCGAGCTCATCAAAGACGAGGCCGTCTTCCACGGCGACTTCGTGCTCTCCAGCGGCAAGCAGGCCAAGTACTACGTCGACATGCGCAAGCTCACGCTGGACCACCGCGCCGCGCCGCTCGTCGGCCGCGTCATGCTCGACCTGATCAAAGATATTCCCGGGATCGCATCTGTCGGCGGCCTGACCCTCGGCGCCGACCCGATCGCCAACGCGATCCTGCACCAGGGTGTCGCGGCCGGTCGTCCCTACGATGCCTTCGTCGTGCGCAAGGAACCCAAGGACCACGGCCGCGGACGCCAGATCGAGGGTGCGGATGTCGCGGGCAAGCGCGTCGTCGTGGTCGAAGACACGTCCACCACGGGGCAGTCGGCGCTGAAGGCCGTCGAGGTGCTGCGCGCCGCCGGGGCCGAGGTGGTCGCGGTGGCCGTGATCGTCGACCGCAACACCGGGTCGCGCCAGGCGATCGAGGCCGCGGGCCTCGACTACATCTGGGCGATCGATCTCGACGACCTGGGCCTCGACCCGCAGTAACGCGTTCGGGCTCGCGCCCGGGCTCGCGTCCGGAGTGCGTTCAGGGCCGTGCCCGGCAGCGCGGCTCGGGCTACCGGGACGTGTCGCCGCCCTGGTTGCCTTTGCCGCCGTTGCCGTCCTTGTTTGGCTTCTCGGCCTTCGCGTCGCCGGACGCGGCCCGCGGCAGCAGCTCGGCCACCGAGCCGAGGATCTCGCTCGGTCGGAAGGGGTACTTCTCGATCTCGGCCTGGTCGCTGATGCCCGTCATCACGAGCACCGTGTGCAATCCCGCCTCGATGCCCGCGACGATGTCGGTGTCCATCCGGTCGCCGATCATGCCCGTGTTGTGGCTGTGCGCGCCGATGCGGTTCAGCGCGGAGCGGAACATCATCGGGTTCGGCTTGCCCACGACATAGGGCTCCATGCCGGTGGCCTTGGTGATCAGCGCCGAGATCGCGCCGGTCGCCGGCAGCGGGCCCTCGGGGGAGGGGCCGGTGGCGTCGGGGTTCGTGGCGATGAAGCGCGCGCCGCCGCCGATCAGGCGGATCGCCTTCGTGATCGCTTCGAACGAGTAATTGCGCGTCTCGCCGACGACCACATAATCGGGCTCCGTCTCGGTCATGATGAACCCGGCCTCGTGCAGGGCCGTGGTCAGGCCCGCCTCGCCGATCACGAACGCGCTGCCGCCCGGCTTCTGGCTGGCGAGGAAGTCGGCGGTGGCCAGCGCGGAGGTCCAGATGGCGCGCTCGGGCACCTTGAGGCCCGATTGGCGCAGCCGCGCGCTGAGGTCACGCGGCGTGAAGATCGAGTTGTTCGTCAGCACGAGAAATGGGGTGCCGGTGGCCTCCCAATGGCCAAGCAGCTCGGCCGCGCCGGGAATGGGCTGGTTCTCGTGCACCAGCACGCCATCCATGTCGGTCAGCCAGCATTCGATCGCGTCTCGACGTTGCATGCCCTCAGCCTACGCGCCGGGTGCGGGGCCCGGTCCCGCCCAGGTGCACGGGGGGTGGCCAGCGGGTGGCGGCTTGGTTGCCGGCAGGTGACCGTTGCGTGCGCGGCTGCTGTTGCGGCTGCTGTTGCGGTCGCAGTTGCCGTGGCAGTTGTGGTTGCTGTTGCTGTTGCTGTTGCAGGGCAGCACAGCCGTGGTTCAGGATGCCGGTGCGGCGCTCAGCCAGATCGTCTCGCTCGCGGCGCCGGGCAGTGGCAGCTCGGTGCCGCCGCGGCGGAGGGTGACGGCATCCGCCACTCGTGTGAGCACCGTGACCGCATCGCCGACGCGCAGCCCCGACTCGTCGATGGCGCGCAGCAGCGCGGGGTCGCGGTCGCTGACGCGGATCACCCGGCCCTCGTGGCCCTCGGGGGCATCGGCCAACAGCACGAAGGGCTCGCGTGCGACCGAACCGTCGGCGGCGGGGATCGCGTCGCCGTGGGGGTCGTGGCGCGGCCGACCCAGCTGCGCGTCGATGGCATCGAGGAGGCGATCCGAGAGGGCGTGCTCGAGCACCTCGGCCTCGTCGTGCACCTCGTCCCAGCTGTATGCGTGCTCGCGCACGAGCCAGGTCTCGATGATCCGGTGGCGGCGCAGCACCTGCAGCGCGCGGGCCTCGCCCTCGGTGGTCAGCCGCACGGCACCGTAGGGCACGTGCGAGACGAGCCCGGCTGCCGCCAGCTTCTTCACCATCTCGGTGACCGAGGAGGGTGCGACGCCGAGCGCGTCGGCCAGCACCTTGGGCGTGATCGGCTGGTCCTGCCACTCGGTGTGCTGATAGACGGCCTTCAGATAATCTTCGACCGCGGGGCTGGTGGGGGGCACCCGTCAAGGCTACCCGGCGGTAGGCGCAGGCGTGCCTATCCGCCGCCGATCACGAGCCACAGCAGCACGCCGTTCAGCGCGATGAGAAACATGGATGCTGCGACCCCCGCGGCGGTCGTGACCCAGTGGTTGCGCCACGCGCCCAGCACCTCGGTGCGCGCGGTGACCGAGACCAGCGGGATCAGTGCGAACGGGATCCCGAACGAGAGCACCACTTGGCTGAGCACGAGCGCGAGCGTCGGATCGATCCCGAGCCCCAGCACCACCAGCGCGGGGATCAGGGTGACCAGCCGCCGGAGCAGGAGGGGAACGCGCAGGTGCAGGAGGCCGTGCATGATCTCGGCGCCGGCGTACGCCCCCACCGACGTCGAGGCGAGCCCCGAGGCGAGCAGCCCGACCGCGAAGAGCGTCGCGACGATCGGGCCGAGCGCAGCATGGAGCGCGGCGTACGCGCCCTCGAGTGAATCGGTGCCCGCGACCCCGGAGAGATTCACGGCCGCGAGCAGCAGGATGCACAGGTTCACCGTGCCGGCGATCGCCATCGCGATCGACACGTCCCAGCGGGTGGCGCGCAGCAGGCGCGCGGTGCCGATGCCGCGCAGCTCGGCCAGGTCACCGGCCGGGGCGGCGCGTCGCGCCTGAGCCTGAGTCTGTGCCTGTCCCCGTGCCCGCGTCGGTGTCGGTGTCGGTGTGCTGGGCGCCAGCGCTCCGGTCGCCGGTTCGGGCGCTGCTTCCGCCGGCCCTGCGTGGGCCAGCGCCTCCCCCGTGCGCGGCGCGAAGCGATCGCGCGCGAGCGCGGAGTGTGCATATATCGCATGCGGCATGATCGTCGCACCGAGGATGGAGGCCGCGAGCAGCACCGAACCCGTGTCTTCGAAGCGGGGCACGAGGCCGCCGATGACGCCGCCGGGATCGGGCGGTGCGATGAACACGCCCACCGTGAAGCCGATCGTGATGATCGCGAGCAGCCCGATCACGACGGTCTCGAAGGTGCGGGGCCCGCGCCGCGTCTGCAGCATGAGCAGCAGGAGGGAGACGACGCCGGTGATCACGCCGCCCCAGATCAGCGGCACACCGAACAGGAGGTTGAGGGCGACCGCCCCGCCGATCACCTCGGCGAGGTCGGTGGCCATCGCCACGAGCTCGGCCTGCACCCAGTAGGCCCGCCGCGCCCAGCGACGTGCGATGCGCTGCCCAAGGATCTCGGGCAGGCTCTGCCCGGTCACGACCCCGAGCTTGGCCGAGAGGTACTGGATCAGCCAGGCCATCACGTTGCCGAGCACGACGATCCACACGAGCAGATATCCGTACTGGGCGCCCGCGGTCATGTTGCTCGCCACGTTGCCCGGGTCGAGATACGCGACGCCCGCGACCAGGGCGGGCCCGATCAGCCAGGCGACGCGGGGGGTGGAGACCGCGGCCCCGGGCGCTCGCCGGGTTCGCGGCAGCAGGGAAGATTTAGGCATGCCGAAATAATAGCAATCTTTCGGTGTGCCGAAACCAGGCAAGCCGAATGCGGCGCCGTCGCGCGCGGACTACCCTTGCGGGGTGGACCAGACAGCCGACGCAGCCCAGCCAGCCCAGCCAGCCGAGCCCGCAGCGACCCCGGAGCACACCACGCACGGCGTCGGCCCGTGGCCGGGCGGCGAGGCCGAGTGGCCCGCGGAGCCGTGGTTCGACCCCGAGCTGCTCGCCGCCGGCGACACCCGCAACGTCATCGACCGCTACCGCTACTGGCGCATGGACGCGATCGTCGCCGACCTCGACACCAAGCGGCATCCCTTCCACGTCGCCATCGAGAACTGGCAGCACGACATGAACATCGGCTCGATCGTGCGCAGCGCCAACGCGTTCCTCGCCGACACCGTGCACATCATCGGCCGCCGCCGCTGGAACAAGCGCGGCGCCATGGTCACCGACCGCTACCAACACGTCGTGCACCACGAGGACGTCGCCGCCTTCACCGCGTGGGCCCAGGGCGAGGGCGTGCCGATCGTCGCGGTCGACAACGTCCGGGGCGCGGTGCCGGTGGATGCCGCGACCCTGCCGGAGCGCTGCGTGCTGCTGTTCGGCCAGGAGGGCCCGGGGCTGAGCGCGGAGGCCGTCGCCGCGGCATCCGGCATCGTCGAGATCACGCAGTACGGATCGACCCGCTCGATCAACGCCTCGGCCGCGGCCGCGGTCGTGATGTACGAGTGGTGCCGCCGCTACGCGGGCGCGCACGCCTGAGCCGGACCGAGCGCAGGGTCAGCACTGCCGGAGCGACGTCCACGCGCGCGGCCGGATCCGAAGACGACGAAACCGCGCGTCCCGCCCGAGGGCGGGGCCGCGCGGCTTCGTCGATGGCTGCTTCGACGGTGGCTGCTTAGTCGGTGCCGCTGTCGAAGGCCGAGGCCTCGTTGGCGGCGTCGAGGGCGCCGGCTGCGGCATCCATCGGCGTGCCCGAATCGAGGATCTCGTCGGCGCCGCCTGCGGTGACCTTGCCGACGAGCTCGCCCGTGGCGCCGCCGATCATGCCCATGGCCGCGTACTGCTCGAGGCGCGAGCGCGAGTCGGCGATGTCGAGGTTGCGCATGGTGAGCTGGCCGATGCGGTCGGTCGGGCCGAATGCGGCGTCGCCGA
>JAGQTK010000065.1 GCA_020439065.1 Microthrixaceae bacterium | reverse complement strand
GTTCGCTGGTGAGCTGAGTCATCTCGGTGCCTTCCCTCGGGCTGACTGGAATCGCGGTGCCGCCGAAGCGGTGCGTGTTCAATACAACCATTGGCCCCCTCAAAGGATGCCGAGTGTGCCGCGCATTTCGCTCAGCGCGTAGCCACACCCCGGCGTCGACGCCTGGGCGGCCCGGCGAGGCGCCTCAGGAACGGACAATCGCGCGTCGAGGCATCCAAGCGCCCGCTCGCCGATTAGGCTAGAGGATTGTGAGTTCCGAGTATTCCGCCCATCATCTGCAGGTGCTCGAAGGGCTCGAGGCGGTGCGCAAACGCCCGGGCATGTACATCGGCTCGAACGACTCGCGCGGTCTCATGCACTGCTTGTGGGAGATCATCGACAACTCGGTCGATGAGGCCCTCGGCGGCTTCGGCAGCTCCATCGCGATCGTGCTCCACGCCGACGGCAGCGTCGAGGTGCGCGACCGCGCACGCGGCATCCCCGTCGATGTCGAACCGCGCACCGGGCTCACCGGCGTCGAGGTGGTGTTCACCAAACTGCACGCTGGTGGCAAGTTCGGCGGTGGCTCGTACGGCTCGTCCGGTGGGCTGCACGGTGTGGGCGCCTCGGTCGTGAACGCGCTCTCCTCGCGCCTCGACGTGGAGGTCGATCGCGGCGGCAAGACCTGGGCGATGTCGTTCCACCGTGGCGAGCCCGGCGTGTTCGCCGACGAGGGCGGCGAGAAATCGCCCGATGCGCCCTTCACCCCGTTCTCGGACCGGAGCGAGCTGCGCGTGATCGGCAAGGTCGCCAAGGGCGTCACCGGCACACGGATCCGGTATTGGGCCGACGCGCAGATCTTCGCCCCCGGCGCCACCTTTCAGCTCGCAGAGCTCGAAAACCGCGCGCGCCAGACCGCGTTCCTGGTGCCCGGGCTCGAGATCACCGTGCGCGACGAGCGGGGCGGGCAGGCACAGGCCGCGACGGCGGGTGGCGACGACGGCACGCTGCAGGAGGCACTTCCGCCGCAGGACGTCTCGTATCGCTACGACGGCGGCATCTCCGAGTTCGTCGACTTCCTCGCCCCCGACAGCGGCGTGACCGACACGTGGCGCCTGAATGGCAGCGGAACGTTCAGAGAGACGGTGCCGGTGCTGCAGCCGAACGGCTCGATGGTCGCGACCGAGGTCGAGCGCGTGTGCGAGGTCGACATCGCGGTGCGCTGGGGCACGGGCTACGACACGGTGATGCGCTCGTTCGTGAACATCATCGCCACCCCGAAGGGCGGCACCCACCAGGCCGGCTTCGAGCAGGCGCTACTGAAGGTGGCGCGCGCGCAGGTCGAGCAGAATGCGCGGCGGCTCAAGGTAGGCAACGACAAGCTTGAGAAAGACGACGTCCTTGCCGGCCTCACCGCCGTGCTCACCGTGCGTCTCGAGGAGCCACAGTTCGAGGGCCAGACGAAGGAGGTGCTCGGCACCCCCGCCGTGCGCCAGATCGTCGCCTCGGTCGTGAACAAGGAGCTCGGCGCGCGGTTTGCCTCGACCAAGCGCGACGACAAGGCGCAGGCCGCGCTGCTGCTCGACAAGCTCGTGGCGGAGATGAAATCACGCATCTCGGCCCGCACGCATAAGGAGACGCAGCGCCGGAAGAACGCGCTCGAATCCTCCTCGCTGCCCGCGAAGCTGGTGGACTGCCGCAGCAACGACGTGGCCGATTCGGAGCTGTTCATCGTCGAGGGCGACTCCGCGCTCGGCACCGCGAAGCTCGCGCGCGACAGCAACCACCAGGCGCTGCTGCCGATTCGAGGCAAGATCCTCAACGTGCAGAAGGCTTCCGTGTCAGACATGCTCTCGAACGCGGAGTGTGCAGCGATCATCCAGGTGATCGGCGCGGGGTCGGGCCGATCCTTCGATCTCAGCGCGGCGCGCTACGGCAAGATCATCCTGATGAGCGACGCCGACGTCGACGGCGCGCACATCCGCACGCTCCTGCTGACGCTGTTCTTCCGCTACATGCGTCCGCTGATCGAAGACGGTCGGGTGTACGCGGCCGTCCCCCCGCTGCACCGCGTCATCGTCGTCAACCCGGGCAGCAAGCCGAACGAGACGATCTACACCTACAGCGAGGATGAGCTGCAGGCGCTGCTGGCCAAGCTGAAGCGGTCCGGGCGGCGATACCAGGAGCCGATCCAGCGCTACAAGGGTCTCGGCGAGATGGATGCCGAGCAGCTCGCCAGCACGACGATGGATCGCGCCGGGCGCACCCTGCGCCGGGTGCGCGCCGAAGACGCCGAGGCAGCGGCACGGGTGTTCGAGCTGCTGATGGGCAACGAGGTCGCGCCGCGGCGCGAGTTCATCGTCGAGTCGTCGGACCGCCTCACACGGGAGAGCATCGACTCGTAGCCCCGGCCAGCGCGCGCCGGCCGTGCAAGGCACGCCGCGCGCAGCGGCTGTGCGGGCGGATGCTGCGCAGCGGGCGCGTTCGCGTGCGGATCGCGGGCTAGAGCGTGCGGCCGATCGAGCCGATCGCGGCGTCCAGGGTCGTGCCCGAGGCATCCCGCTTCGCGCCCGAGTCGGGGAGCGTGCGCACCGCACCGTCGGACGCGACGGCGAGTGCCGGTGCCGGGCCGACCCAGGCGAGGGTGAGTGCGTCCTCGCCCTTCAGGAACGCGTGTGCGCGAACGCCGCCGGTGGCGCGACCCTTTGCGGGGAACTCGCGCAGCGGGGTCACCTTGGCACGGCCCGGGTCGGTGCCCGGAAGGGCGTTCGTCGGCGCCGAGACGGTGACGACGAGCGGCTCCGCGGAGGCCGACTCGGCCCCGCCCTCGGCGCTCGCCCCGTCGGGCGTGGGGGTGTCCTCCGGGTGTGCGGCGTCTGCGGTGTCTGCGGTGTCCGCCGGCAGGGCCGACTCCGCGAGGGTCGCGGCACCGAAGAAGATCACGGATGCCCCGGCCGAGAGCTTGATGCCCGCCATACCGCCCGCGGCGACACCCTGCGCGCGCACGGCGGCGGCCGAGTAGCGCAGCAGGCGCGCGTCACTCGTGACGAACACCAGCTCGTCGTCGTCACCGCCCTGGGCGAGGCCGACGACCTGGTCGCCCGGTTTGAGCGCGATGATCTCGAACTCCTCGCGCAGCGGGTAATTGCCGGGGGCGATGCGCTTGACGACGCCGTCGCGGGTGCCGAGGGCGATGGGCTCGTCGCCCTCGAGGAGGACGAGCCCGAGGACCCGCTCGCCGCGGTCGGTGAGGCCGAGGTACTCATCCACGCGCTGCCCGGCACCCAGTTGCACGGAGGCGGGCGTGAGTGAGGGCAGGTCGACGGGGGAGAAGCGCAGGAGGCGCCCGAGGTTCGTCACCGCGCCGATCTCGCTGCGCACGCTCGTGCGCACGCTGGAGAGCACGGCGTCGTGCTTGCTGCGGCGCGGCGCCGGGGCCGGGGCATCCCCACCCTCAGCGAGATCGATGCGCACGATCCTGCCGGTGGTGGAGAGGACGACGATGGTGGGCGAGTCGGCGATCTGCAGGCTTGGCGCGCCGGCCGCGCGGGAGCGCTTCGGGGGCACCGGCCGCGCGTTCGTGAGCAGCGTGCGCCGCGGTGTGCCGAGCGTGTCGGCGGTCTGCTCCAGCTCGCGGGCGACCTGCGCGCGGATCAGCGTGGGATCGCCGAGCAGCTCGCGAAGTGCGGCGATCTCGGCGGCGAGGGCGTCGCGCTCGGCTTCGAGCTCGACGCGCGAGAACTTGGTGAGTCGGCGCAGGCGCAGCTCGAGGATGTACTCGGCCTGCAACTGCGAGAGCTCGAACACCTCCATCAGCCGGGTGCGCGCCTGATCCGAGTCGTCGGAGCCGCGGATGACCTGGATGACCTCGTCGATGTCGAGGATCGCGATGAGCAGGCCCTCGACGAGGTGCATCCGCTCGAGCCGGCGTGCGAGGCGATACTCGGAGCGGCGGGAGACGACGCTGATGCGGTGATCGAGGTAGACGTGCAGTAGCGGCAGGAGCCCGAGCGTCTGCGGCTGGCCGCCGACGAGCGCGACGTTGTTGATGTTGAACGAGTCTTCCAGGGGCGTGTAGCGATAGAGCTGCTCGAGCACCGCCTGCGGGTCGAAGCCGGTCTTGATCGCGATCACCAGCCGAAGCCCGTTGTGCCGGTCGGTCAGGTCCGTGACATCCGCGATGCCCGTGAGCTTTTTCGAACCCACGCCGTCTTTGATCTTCTCGATCACGCGCTCGGGACCGACCTGGTAGGGCAGTTCGGTGACGATGATGCCCATCCGGCGTGGGCCGACGGATTCGATGCTCACCCGGGCGCGGGTCTTGAACGCACCGCGGCCGGTCTCGTATGCGTCACGGATGCCGTCGAGCCCCACGATCACACCGCCCGAGGGAAGGTCGGGGCCCGGCACGAACTGCATGATCTCGTCGAGCGTGGCGTTCGGATGCGAGAGCAGGTGCACGGCCGCCGCGACGACCTCGAGGAGGTTGTGCGGTGCCATGTTGGTGGCCATGCCGACCGCGATGCCGGCGGCCCCGTTGACGAGCAGATTCGGGTAGGCGGCCGGCAGCACCGAGGGCTGCATGAACTGGTTGTCGTAGTTCGGAACGAAATCGACGACATCTTCGCCGAGGTCTGCGGTCATCGCGAGCGCCGCAGGGGCGAGGCGAGCCTCGGTGTACCGCGACGCCGCGGGGCCGTCGTCGAGCGAGCCGAAGTTGCCGTGCCCGTCAACCAACGGCACGCGCTGGTTGAACGATTGCGACAGGCGCACGAGCGCGTCGTAGATCGCGGTGTCGCCGTGCGGGTGGAGCTTGCCCATCACCTCGCCGACCACGCGCGCGCTCTTCACGTGCCCGCGATCGGGACGCAGGCCCATCTCGGCCATCTGGTACAGGATGCGACGCTGCACCGGCTTCAGCCCGTCTCGCGCGTCGGGTAGCGCCCGCGAGTAGATCACCGAGTACGCGTACTCAAGGAACGAGTCCTGCATCTCCGTGGAGAGATCGATGTCTTCGATGCGCTCGGTGACGGCGGAGCGATCCGTGGAGCTCGGACGCTTGGAAGAGTGTGACGACATCGCGGCTTTCGGTGCTGAATCGGTCGGGCTGATCGGGTGGGCGCGGCGGGGGAGGCAGGCGTCCTGACACGCGCTGAAGGGCCCGGTCCGCGCGCTGTGCGAGACTTGCCCCGATGACCTCCATGCTACCGACCGCCGGGCCCGGTGCTCGGATTTTCGACCTCGTGCCGCAGATGCTTGCCGCCCTGGATGGTGAGCCTGGCACGCTTGCCCTCCCACACGCCGAGAGCGCGATCGTCGTGATGATCGATGGGCTCGGCGCCAGGAATCTGCAAGCCCACGCCGGGCACGCCCGCTTTCTTGCGGGGCACATGGGCAGGCGCGACATCGGGCAGACCGTCTTCCCGTCGACCACCGCGGCCGCGCTGATGAGCCTGCACAGCGGCGCCGAACCGGGGGCCCACGGGATCGTCAGCTATCGCGCCCTCGTTCCGGGGCTCGACATCGTCTCGAACCAGCTCACCGGCTGGGAGGATGACGGCCTCGACCCGGCCACCTGGCCGCAGCGTGCACCGCTGTTCGAGGAGGCAGCCCTGCGCGGTCGGCGCACCTTCGTGGTCAGCGACCATCGGTTCGCCCGCTCCGGCTTCACCGTCGCCACCACCCGGGGCGCCGAGTTTCACGGCGCAGCCACGTTCGAGGAACGGCTCGGGCGTGGGGCGGCGTTGGCGTCGCGGCATCCCGGATCGCTGACGTACGTCTACACCCCGCAGCTCGATGCCGTCGGCCACAAGCTGGGCGTGGCATCGTCGCGTTGGGTCGAGACCCTCGAAGCGGTGGATGCCGCGATCGCGCGTTTCGCCGACGCGCTGCCGTCGCGGATCGGCGTGCTCGTCACGGCCGACCACGGCATGGTCGACGTCGCCGCGCACAAGCATGTGCTGCTGCGCGAGGGCGATGAGCGGTTGGCCGGGGTGCGACACCTCGGCGGCGAACCGCGCATGCTGCACGTGTATGCGCAGCCGCACACCGCCCACTCGGTGCTCGAGACCTGGCGTGCGCGGGAGGGGCACCGCTCCTGGGTGCTGGGTCGCGACGAGGCGATCGGCGCCGGGCTGTTCGGCGTGGTGGATCCCGCGGTCGCCCCCCGCATCGGCGACGTGCTGGTCGCCGCACGGGCGCGCATCGCCTATTACGACGACCGGCTCGAAGACAAGCGCGCGCAAGCCATGGTCGGCCAGCACGGCTCGCTCACCGACGAGGAGCTCACGATTCCGGTGATCCGGCTGGGCGCGTTCGCGCGCTGAAGGGGCGCGCCGGGCCGCATACCGGGCGCACCGAGCGGCGTACCGCGCGCGCCGGGCACACGCGGCGCGCCGCAGCGGTCGGCCGAGGAGCGCTCGCCTAGTGCTCGTCGGTGCGGGCGCCGAAGACGATCTCGTCCCACGAAGGCAATGACGCGCGCCCCTTGCGGCGGATGCCCGGCTCGGCGGGAGCGGGAGCGGGAGTGGGGGCGGGGGTCGAGGCATCCTGTGACGGGTTTCGGTGCGCAGTCTCGTGCTCGGCTTCGGGCTGGTAGCCGGGCTCGAGGGCATCGAACAGGGCGATCGGCGCGGTGTCGCGGCGCTCGGGCGGCGTGTGCGCGGGGGCCTGGGTCGCGGGGTTCGCCCACGGCGACGGTGCGATCGGGCTGGGCTCGCGCTCCTCGCTCCCATCGGGGCGCGGCTCGCGCTGCCCGCGGCGGCGGCGCAGGGCCTCGAGCAGGTCGGCGGTTTCGGCCGAGGCGGCCGTGTCGTTCGGGGCGCGCTTGATCGCGGCATCGGCGACCGCTGCGGGGGTCGCGTCGCCACCGGTGCGGGTGCCGAGTGTGTCGGGCTCCGGGACCGCGGCCGTGCGGCGGGGGCCGAAGGCTGCGCTGTCGAAGCGCGTGTCGTCCTTGAGCGGCGCGTCCGAGTCGAGCGCCCGCAGGCGCGGGATCAGGCCCTCGGGGAGTGACCCCTGGCGTGAGAGCTGGGTGGCGTCGGCGCCGAGCGGCGAGAGGTGACTGCGCCGGGGGTCAAAGCTCCAGCGCGCGTCGTGGTCGATGCCGGAGGCGGTGAACTCGAGCTTGACGACCCAGCCGGTCGCCTCCTTCCAACTCGTCCAACGCTCACCCTCGGCCTGCAATTCGGCGAGTTTGCTGCGAATCGCGGCGCCGAAGGTCGCCGCAGCGTCGCCGTCGAGCTCGGCGCCGATCAGCACCGGCATCGCCAGCGCCTGGGCGACGATGAACTGGCGCTCGGCGAGTACTGGGCCCTCGTAGCGGGCCACGTCCTCCACGGATGCGCCCGTGAGCGCGGCGACCTCTTCTGCCGAGAGGCCGGCACGGATGTGGCCCTGGATCTCGCGCGGGCTCAGTCGCACGGCCTTGGGGTCTCGCTCCTCGGCGCGGGCCGAAGCCCGGGTCGTGCCGCCGGTGCGGCGGATCTCGGCCCGCAGGGCGTCGTTGATGGGGAGCGCGAATCGCTCTCCCGCCTCGGTCGCGACGACCAGCATGTCGTCCTCAGTCCCGATGACTTTGAGCTGTTGCATGACAGAACGCCTCTCGCATCGCTTTCCGTCCTGCCATGGTGTCACGCGCGTCGCAGACACTTGGGAATTGAATAGGCGCGCCGCCTGTTTCGGTCTCCGAGCTCACAATCGTGGCCCATTTGCGAAATGCGACAAGGTGAGGCAAACTGTGCCCGCCGAATCTCGGAAAAAGCAAGGATGTGACTGGCACGCATGGCAACGGATTACGACGCCCCCCGCAAGACAGAAGACGACAGTGAGTCGATCGAGGCGCTCAAGGAACGGGTACCGGACAAGCTGTCTGGCGCCGTTGACGTCGATGACGCAGACAACCCTTCGGCGTTCGAGCTGCCGGGAGCCGATCTTTCGGATCTCGAGCTCGATGTCGTGGTGCTGCCCCCGCAGGATGACGAGTTCACCTGCGTCGAGTGCTTCCTCGTGAAGCACCGCATGCAGTTCGACCACGAGAGCAAGCTCGGGCCGATCTGCAAGGAATGCGCGGCATAAGCGAGAGCGCCGGCCAAGCCGGCGGATACTGCACGGGATGCCTCAGTTCGAGGCATCCCGTCGTGCGTTTTGGATGGCTGCCGCGAGGCGATCGGGCGTGCGCGTCGAGATGATCCAGTAGGGGGCGGGGTCGTCCGGATCGGTGATCGGCACGCGCACGGCGCCGTCGATGCCGCTGCGAATGACATGCCACGCGCGGTGGTCGAGACCGACGCCGCGGGCGTTGCGTGCGTCCTCGCCCGTGAGCTGTTCCGGGGTGCCGAGCCATTTCGCGTCGATGTGCGCGCGGCCGGCGCGCAGGGTCGTGCCCTGCACCGAGATCGTCGTGGCAAAGCCCGCCATGGCGAGGATCACGAGCAGCGCCAGTGCAGTGCCGGCGATCAGCCCGATCGTGCTGTCGAACGGCGCGAGCACGAGCGCACCCATCGGTGCCAGCACGGTGGCGGCGCCGAACGCCCACAGCGAAGGGGTGAGTCGCTCCCGGTAGTTCTGCATTAGCCTCGTTTGCGTGACGGAATCCGTTGACGTGTCCATTATCGCCTCCCACCCTCCACGCTATGCCCATCCGGGCGACGCCGGTGCCGACCTCGTGTCGACCGAGTCGTTGCGCCTCGAGCCAGGGCAGCGCGCGCTGGTCGGCACGGGCGTGCGCATTGCGCTGCCCGACGGCTATGCGGCCTTCATCGTGCCGCGCAGCGGGCTCGCCACCAAGCACGGCATCACCATCGTGAATTCTCCCGGCACCGTGGATGCCGGCTACCGGGGCGAGATCAAGGTCACGCTGCTGAACACCGACACCGCGCAGGCCTTCGACATCGCGCCCGGTGACCGCATCGCGCAGATGATCGTGATGCCGGTGACCCGGGCGCACTTCATCCCTGTCGACGAACTGCCAGAGAGCGTTCGCGGACAGGGCGGATTCGGCTCGACCGGATACTCGAACGACGACAGGATTGGCAGATGACCGACAACACCCCGCAGGTGCTGCCGACGTTCGGCAACGTGGCCCAGACATTCCACATGACCGAACCGCCGGCGGTGAAGTTCCCCGGCATCGACATCGAGCTGTCGCGGGTGCTGCACGCGAGCGAGGCGATCAGCGCTCCCGGGCCCATTCCGGCGGCGGGCACCGGCACCGCCGTCACCCGATTCACCGAGATCTGGGACAAGGGCAAGGCGGCGGTCATCTGGTCGGAGACCACCGTCACCGATCCGGCCGGCCAGGTCCTGTGGAAGCAGAAGCGGTCCATCTTCGCGCGCGGCGAGGGCGGCTTCGGCGGCGACCGCGGCCCGTCGGCCGGCGTGGCCATTCCCGACCGGGAACCAGACCTGGAGATCGACGTGCCGACGCTGCCGCAGCAGGCCCTGCTGTACCGGCTGTGCGGCGACCGCACCCCGTTGCACTCCGACCCCGAATTCGCTTCTGCCGCAGGTTTTCCCCGGCCCATCCTGCACGGCCTATGCACCTATGGGATGACGTGCAAGGCA
>JAGQTK010000064.1 GCA_020439065.1 Microthrixaceae bacterium | reverse complement strand
CGGCGCTGCGGCCGATGCCCGTGCCGCGGCGACCGCGGCGGCCTTCTCGGCTTTCAGCGCCAGCGCCCGGGCGGCGGCGGGGCGCGGCTGACGCGGGGCGCGGCCTACGGAGAATGGCGCCTTCGCCGTACCGCCGGTGTTGCGTGTTGCGGCATCACCGGTGTCGGCGACCGGGTTCTGCGGCGGGGCGCCGTCCGAGCGCTGCGCCGTGGGCGGCACCTTCTTGGTGCCTTTGCCGGGCCGCTTGCCGAAGCTCGCCGACGGCCCCCTTCGGGGATCGCGGCGTTTCGCCTTGCCCTTGCCCTTTTCCTGCGCCATGTGTGCCCCTGCCGTCACGCTCCTGTGCCGACCGGCCGGTCATCAGGTGGCTCAAGCCTACGCGGCCAGCCGCAACCCGCGGCGGTCTGTCGCAACGGTCTCGCCGTCGGGGATGATCTCGTCGTCGCCGATGAGGGCACCGCCTGCCACGCGGGCACCGGCGCCGATGCGTGTGCGAACGCCGATGTGCGCCCCGGGGCCGATCGCGGCGCCCGTACCGATCTCGGCGAGGGCGTCGATGACGACGTCTGGTCCGATGACGGCATCGGCATGCACCCATGCGCCCTTGGCGACGCGGGCCCCGGCGGCGACCTTCACCCCGGGCTCCACGTACGCGCCGGCCTCGACGACCGCATTGGCGTGCACCTTCGCCCCGTTTGCCACAAGTCCACGCCCGTTCGCGTGTTTGCGGTACCGCAGCGTCTCGCCTCGATCGTTCTCGATGTCGACGTAGTTCTTGCCCACAATCTCCTCCTGCGAGGCACGAGATTTTCCGTGCCAACAGTGGATAACCGGATCCGCCCGCGGTTCATTCCCGCGCGCGCATCGCCGGCGCATGGTGCGCGGCGCTCAGCGCCTGCGCAGTGTGAGCCCGCGGGGCGATTCCGTGAACCCCGCCGCGCGCAGGGCGTGTCCGATCGGCGCGCCGAGCACGAACTCGCCACCCACGGTCTCGATCGTGAGGGTCTCGAGGCGGCGCCGGGTGGCGGTGTGTGCGAGGTCGGCGGTGGCGGCGCGCAGCGTTGCCTCATCGTCGGTGAACGCGAGCGCGGAGCGCCCGCCGCGCTCGAGATACAGCGTGAGCGCGCCGTCGACGAGCACCACGAGGCCGCCGGCCTTGCGCCCCGGTCGGTGTTTGCTGCTCGGTAGGGCCGGCCAGGGGAGCGCGGCGCCGTAGGGATTGGCCGGATCGGTGGCGGCGAGGGTGATCGCCCGCAGCGGCGCGGGGTCGGGCACCGCGGCGAAGGTGCGGAGGCGATCGACGGTGGCCGAGCTCGCGAACTGGGCTGCGCCGAGCTTCTCGATCACGTAACCGCGCCGGCAGTGCCCCGCCTCTTCGAACTTCGCCAGCACGCGGTACGCCTGCGCGAACCCTCCCGGCAGCCCCTCGTTCTGCACCGAACCGCGGGTGACGACGCCGTAACGGTCAAGGAGCAGGGACGCCGCCGCGGCGGCGCGTGCCGTGGCATCGCCCTCCGGTGCCGGCAGCAGCGACCAGCGCCCGCCGAGCGCGGGCGGGCGCGGCGGCGCGGCGGATCGCTGCGTGCCGATGCCGATGCCGATGCCGATGCCGGAGCCGCGCAGCGCCGAGCCGCCGATCATCCGGCTGCGCGGGGTGCGCCGGGCGATGCGGTGGCTCTGGCGGCCGCCGTCGAGCAGCGCCCGCACCGGCGCGAATGTGTCGTTGGTGACGCGTCCCGCCCAGGTGAGCGACCACAGCGCGTCGATCACGGATTGCTCGTTCACCGCCCCGGTCATCTCCTGCAGCGCGCTCGCGAAATACGCGCCGGCGTGGTGCCGGGGGCGGTGATCCGTGCCGGCGCCACCCGCGCCCGCCTGGTCCGGCTCGTCGGCGGCGTCACCCCAACCGAGCGCGAACAACAGCTGCGCCTCGAGCGATCCCTCGGCCACCTCGCCCTCGGGCGCAGCGAGGGTCAGGCCTGCGGTATCCGCGGGGTGCAACGCGATCCAACCGTCGCGGCCCGGCAGGTTGCCCGCACCCGACCAGATCACCTCGCCGGTGGCGGTGAGCTCATCGAGCATCGCGGGGGTGTAGTCGGCGACCCGAGAAGGCAGGATGAGCGACTCCCACGCGGATGCGGGGATCGGCACGCCGGCGAGCTGCTCGATGACGGTTGCGACGCCGTCGATGCCCTCGAGCGGGCGGTCAAGGTGCTGCCACGACGGCAGGAAGCGGGCGAATGCCTCGGGGGCGACGGGCTCGACGGTACCGCGCAGCGCGGCCAGCGAGCGCATCCGCAGTCGGCGCATGACCTCGGCATCGCACCACTCCTGCTCGTCGGCATCGGCCGTGCCGGAGCCGGCCGTGCCCTGCGGCAGGAAGAAGCCGCTCGTGAGGCGCCCCGACGATTCGAGGCGTTGCAGCGTGTGCCGCGCCACGGCGATCCCGATCCCGAAGCGCTCCGCGACCGCCGCCGCCAGGAACGGGCCATGGGTGCGGGCAAAGCGGGCCACCAAGTCACCGAGGGGATCGGCCACCGGTTCGAGGAACGCGTGTGCGATGCCGACGGGCAGCGGCACGCCGAGCGCATCGCGCAGGCGTGCCGCGTCTTCGATGGCGGCGACCCGCGGCGTGCCCGCGATGGTGACGGCGATCGCGCGGCGCCCGGCGATCAGCCGCTCCAGGTGGGCGGCTGCCTCGGCCTCGGTCGCCTGGGATGTCGCCTCGGATGCCCCCTCGGCCGCCGGCCGCAGGCGCGCCGCCAGCTCGCTCGCGTCGAGGGGTCCGAGCAGGCGCAGCAGATCGGCGGCGCCCTCCACACCGCGAACCCGTCGATCCGGCGCGAGTCGTTGCGCCTCCCGCTCGAACTGCGCGATGACGTCGGGGTCGAGCAGCTCGCGCATCTCGACGCGGCCGAGCAGCTCGGCCAGGAGCGCGGGATCGACCGAGAGCGCCGCGGCGCGGCGCTCGGCCAGCGGCGAGTCGCCCTCGTACATGAACGCGCCGACGTACCCGAACAGCAGGTCGCGGGCATACGGCGAGGGTTCGTTCGTCGTCGTCTCGACAAGACGGATGCGGCGCTGGGCGATCTCGCGCGTGATCCGCAGCAGGGCGGGCAGGTCGTAGACATCCTGCAGCACCTCGCGCAGCGTCTCGAGGATGATCGGGAAGCTCGGATGCTCGCGGGCGACCTGCAGCAGCTGCGCGGAGCGCTGGCGCTGCTGCCAGAGCGGGGTGCGCTTTTGCGGGTTCATCCGCGGCATCAGCAGGGCCCGCGCCGCGCACTCGCGAAAGCGCGACGCGAACAGCGCGGATCCGCCCACCTCGTCGCTGACGATCGTCTCCAGCTCGTCGGCGTCGAACACGAACA
Source organism: Microthrixaceae bacterium (assembly GCA_020439065.1). Lineage (GTDB taxonomy): Bacteria > Actinomycetota > Actinomycetes > Actinomycetales > Microbacteriaceae > Microbacterium. Next base: position 6,291 of record JAGQTK010000064.1, on the reverse strand, counting down.
GCTCGGCGCCGGGTGGGTCGGTGTCGGTGTCGGGGACGCGTGCGATGATCCCGTCGTCGCTGGCGACCGCCGAGCCGTCGACGCCGAGCCGCTCGCGGATCCGCGCATTCACCGCCAGCGCCCACGGTGCGTGCACGCTCATGCCGTACGGCGAGTGCAGAATGATGCGCCAATCGCCCACCTCGTCGCGGCTGCGCTCCACGGTGAGGGTGCGATCGCTCGGCAGGCTCCCGGTGGCTTCGCGCTGTTCGCGCAGATAGGCGAGCAGGTTCTGCGCTGCGCGCTCGTCGAGTCCCGCCTCGCGCAGGCGCGCCTGGGCCTTCTCCTGCGGCGCCGCCGCGATCAGGCGCGAGAACGCGCCCAGCGCCGCGCCGAGTTCGGCGGGGCGGCCGAGCCCATCGCCGTGCCAGAACGGCAGCTTGCCCGGCTGGCCGTAGGCGGGCAGCACGTTGACCCGGTCGTGGGTGATCTCGACGATCCGCCAGCTCGTCGTGCCGAGCGTGAAGACATCCCCGACGCGCGACTCGTAGACCATCTCCTTTCCTCGTCGAGCTCGCCGACCCGGGCGCCGCTGGTCTCGCCGGCGACGAACACGCCGAACAGGCCGCGGTCGGGGATCGTGCCGCCGCTGGTCACCGCGATGCGCTGTGCGCCGGGCCGCGCCGTGATCGTGCCGGCGTCGCGGTCCCACACCACGCGCGGGCGCAGCTCGGCGAACTCGTCGGAGGGGTACCGCCCCGCGAGCAGATCGAGCGTTGCCTCGTAGGCCGAGCGCGGCAGGGCGCGGAAGGGCGCCGAGCGGCGCACCGTGACGAACCAGTCCTCCACATCGAGGGGGTCGAGCGCGCAGGCGGCGACGGTCTGCTGGGCGAGGATGTCGAGGGGATTGTGCGGCACGGCGATCTGCTCGATCTGCCCGGCGAGCATCCGCTCGGTCGTGACGGCGGTGTGCAGCAGGTCGGAGCGGTGGGTGGGAAACAGCACGGCGCGCGAGATTTCGCCCACCTGGTGCCCGGCGCGGCCGACGCGTTGCAGCCCGCTGGCCGCCGATGGCGGCGACTCGACCTGGATCACGAGATCGACCGCGCCCATGTCGATACCCAGCTCGAGGCTGGAGGTGGCGACCACGCAGCGCAGCACGCCCGATTTGAGTTCATCCTCCACCGCCGCGCGCTGCTCCTTCGACACCGAGCCGTGGTGCGCGCGGGCAAGCACGGGCGGTGCCCCCGCGCTCTGCCCGGCCTGCGCCATCATCGCGGCGGGCACCGCGGCATCCGGTATGGGGAGCCCCTGCCGTTCGGCGTAGATCTCGTTGAGTCGGCCGGTCAGCCGCTCGGCGAGGCGGCGCGAGTTGGCGAACACGATCGTGGAGCGGTGCTGCAGGATGCGATCGACCATCGCCTCCTCGATGTGCGGCCAGAGCGAGTTGGTGGCGCGCGGGGACGGGCCATCGTCCGGGCCGAACGCGTCGCCCGGCCCGGCGCCCGCGTGCGCTCCCGGCTCCGCGCGGCCCGCGCGGAGCCAATCGGGCTCGTCGAGCACCTCGCCGATCGTGGGCGGATCGGCATCCGCGCCGCCGGGGCCGGGGGGCGCTGCCGCCGATCCGGCACCCCCCGGTGCGGGCATCGGCGGCGATTGCATGTCGTCGACCGGCACGACCACGCGGAGGTCATACGCCTTGCTCGCGCGCGGGGCGACGATCTCGACGGGTGCCGCGCCGCCGAGGAAGCGGGCGACCTCATCGATCGGTCGCACGGTCGCCGAGAGGCCGATGCGCTGGGCGGGGGCATCGAGCAGCTGGTCGAGACGCTCGAGGCTGACCGCCAGGTGCGCGCCGCGCTTGGTGGCCGCGACCGCGTGGATCTCGTCGATGATCACCGTGCGCACCCCGCGCAGGGTCTTCGCCGCCTGACTGGTGAGCATCAGATACAGCGACTCGGGGGTGGTGATCAGGATGTCGGGGGGATCGGTGACCAGTCGCCGCCGGTCGCTCGCCGAGGTGTCGCCGGAGCGCACGCCCACCCGCAGCTCGGGGGCCGCGAGGCCGAGCCGCCGGGCGGCAAGCCCGATGCCGACCAGCGGTGAGCGCAGGTTGCGTTCGACGTCGACGCCCAGCGCTTTCAGCGGCGAGATGTAGAGCACGCGCGTCGCGGGCAGCCCGCCCGGTGCGGGCTTGGGGCGGCGGCGCCCGGGTGCAGGCGCGGCCGCCGGCCCGCGCCTCGCCTTCTCGGCGAGCAGCGAGTCGATCGCCCAGAGAAACGCCGAGAGCGTCTTCCCCGAGCCGGTCGGCGCCACCACCAGGGCGTTCCGGCCCGCCGAGATCGCATCCCACGCGCCCGCCTGCACGCGCGTGGGCGCGGCAAACGCCGCGCGGAACCATTCCCGCGTTGCCGGAGCGAATCGCTCGAGCACGTCGCTCATGCATCCATCCTTGCGCACGCCACCGACACCCGTATCGGGTCAGCGGCGAGCGGCAGCGGCAAGGGGCCCGGGCGCAGGGCTACTGCGCCGCGTACCGCAGTGCCAGGAAGTTGCGCAGATCGAGCAGCACCTCGTGCGAGATGGCGTGGTCGAGCCCGGGGTAGATCCGCCCGCTGAGCTCGGAGTGCTCGGGCAGCCAGCTCGCGGTGTGTTCGATCGCACGCATGGGGATCACCTCGTCCAGCGCCCCGCGCGCCCAGAACACCGGCGGGCGCTGCGCCTTCAGCGTCGCGTCGCCGGGCAGTTCGCCGCCGGCCGCATAGCCGCTGAGGTTGACGGCGAACGCGATGCGCTCGGGCGCGAGCCGCAGCGCCTGCAGCGACATCGCGCCGCCCTGCGAGAAGCCGAGGAAGGCGATGGATGCGGCGTCCCGCGCATGCTCGTCGGCCCAGGCCAGCACGGCCTCGGCGGCCGCCGTGAGCGCACCCGGGTCGCGGCCGTTCAGCCCCTCGATCGGGTACCACGAGTAGCCCTGCCCGGGCCACGGCGTCGACAGCGGCGCACGCAGGGCGGCGATCACCGGTTCGGAGGGAAGGTGCGGGGCGAGGGAGAACAGGTCGCGCTCGTCCGCGCCGTAGCCGTGCAGCAACACGAGCAGCGGACGCCCGGCGCGCTCGGCCTCCGGCGCCGACCACAGCACGGCGGCCGGGTCGATCGTGAAGGGATTGGTCATGGGGCCATCCTCGCATCCACCCACCGACACGGTAAGAATGAGACATGACCGTTCGCACGCCTGACCCCGATCCCGACGAGAACGACCCGTTCGGCTCGCCCGGCGGCGCACCGGTGGGCAACCCGGGCTGGCTCAGCGAGTTCGAGCTCGCGCAGTCGCGCCGCAGGCTCCCCATCCTCTATGTCGAGGGCGTCCCGGTGCGCGTCGACGGGATGGGGCAGGTCACGCAGGTCGGGATCCTGCTGCGGGCGACGCCGCTGGGCGAGATGTCGCGCACGATCGTCTCGGGGCGCGTGCGCTACGGCGAGACGGTGCGCGACGCGCTGTTTCGCCACCTCGAGAACGACCTCGGCCCGATGGCGTTCCCGCTGCTGCCCGCGCAGCCGGTGCCGTTCACGGTCGCCGAGTACTTTCCGTTGCCCGGCGTCTCGGCCTTTCACGACGACCGGCAGCATGCCGTCTCGCTCGCGTTCGTCGTGCCGGTCACCGGCACGTGCGAGCCGCGCCAGGATGCCCTCGAGGTGACCTGGCTCAGCCCCGAGGAGGCGGCATCCGATGCCCTTTCCGCCGAGATGGAGGGCGGCCGCGGCACGCTGATTCGCATGGCGCTCGCGAGCGTCGGGGCGCTCCGGTAGGGGGGATCCGCCTCCTGCGTCCGGCCTCGGTGCCCCGGCGCGTCGGTGGCGCGCCCGGGAATACATCTCGCGATGGATGCCCCGGCACGGCCGGCCACGTAGCGTGATCGTGTGAGTCGAAGCATCCAACACGCGCACGGCGCGCAGCCCGGCGAGCCGGCCGCACCGGTGGCGGCCGCCTCCCGAGACGGCGCAGGCACGAGCGGTGCTGGCCTGCGCGGGCTCGTTCGCCCCCTCAGCTTCCCGCAACTGGTGCTCGACATCGGCCTCGCCGCAGCATTCGCGCTGATCCTCGGCCCCCTCTCGCTGCTGATGCTCGCGACGGGAAGCAGCCTCGCGCTCGCGCTCGTGGTGACCGCGCTGATGACCGTCGCGCTCGCGATCGCGCGGCTCTCACCCGCGCTCGCGCTGCTGCTCGCCTGGATCGGCGCGCTCGTGCAGATGGGGTTCGGGGCGCCCCCGCTGCCCATCAACCTCGCGATCCTCGGCGTGCTCTACGCCACCGCCGCGTACGGCTCGCGGCTGCTGGTGCGGCTCGGCTTCGTCTCGGCGCTGGTCGGGGCGGGCGCGGTGGCCGTCTACCTCGCCGTGACCGCCGTGCCGCCGGGCGTCGCGTTCAGCTGGGATGCCTTCTTCGTCGGCGCCTCGATCTACCTCGCGTTCGCGATCGCCTTCGTGCTGGCCTGGACGGTCGGCCTGCTCGTGCGCAGCGCACAGCGCGCCAGGCGGATCCGGCTCGCCCAGGCGGCGGCCGAGCGCGCGGTGTTCGTCGAGCAGGAGCGCGGCCGAATCGCGCGCGATATGCACGACGTCGTGGCCCATTCGCTCGCCGTCGTCATCGCGCAGGCCGACGGCGCCCGCTACGCGGCGCAACACGACCCGGGAGCCGGGACCGCCGCGCTCGAGACGATCGCCGGCACCGCGCGCGCCGCGCTCGCCGATGTGCGGATGCTGCTGACGCAGCTGCGCCACAGCGAGGCCGCCGGTCCCCAGCCAACCCTCGCCGACCTCGAGCAGCTCTACGCCCAGGTGCGGGCCGCCGGCGCGGCCGTGCACGTCGAGGTCGCGCCGACACCGCCCGGGCTCCCGCCCGCCGCCGTGCAGATCGCGGTGTACCGGATCCTGCAGGAGGCGCTCACGAACGCCCTGCGCCACGGCACCGGTACCGAGGTGTGGGTGCGCCTTGGCTGGCACGCCGACCGCGTCGAGCTCGAGGTGCGCAACCCGGCGCGCCCCGATGCGGCGATGCCGCACGCCGGGCACGGGCTCGTCGGCATGGGTGAGCGGGCCGCCCTCGTCGGCGGGTCGCTTCGCGCCGCGCCCCAGGGCGGGCAGTTCGTCGTCTCGGCGACCCTGCCGATCGGGGCGCCCGCGTGATCCGGGTGCTGCTGGTCGACGATCAGGCGCTGTTTCGCGCGGGCATCCGGATGCTGCTGGATTCACAGCCGGACCTCGAGGTGGTCGGCGAGGCGGGCGATGGGCGCCAGGCGATCGAGCTGTGGCGAGCGCTGCGCCCCGACGTCATCCTCATGGATATCCGCATGCCCGTGCTGGATGGCATCGAGGCCACCGCCGCGATCCTGCGCGAGGCGGAGGCCGCGCCGGCGCCGGGTTTGGGTCCGCGCGGCGCCGGGATGGCGGATGCGCCGGCCCAGCCCCGCGTCGTCATGCTGACCACGTTCGATCTCGACGAGGCGGCGGCCCGCGCGATCCGCGGCGGGGCGAGCGGCTTCCTGCTGAAGGACGCGGCGCCGGAGCTGCTGCTGGCCTCCGTGCGCACCGTGCATGCGGGCAGCGCGGTGATCGCCGCGAGCGCGACGCGGCAGCTGTTCGAGCACTTCGGGCAGCCGCGGGCGGCGGCATCCGCCCCCGATACCTGGCTGCTGCTCACCGAGCGGGAGCGCGAGATCTTCGCCCTCGCGGCGCGCGGCCTCAGCAACGCCGAGATCGCTGCCGCGGAGTTTTTGTCAGAGGCGACCGTGAAGACCCACATCAGCCGGATCCTCAGCAAGCTCGCGCTGCGCGACCGCGTGCAATTGGTCGTGTTCGCGTTCGAGCACGGGCTCGCGTAGCGGCCGGGTGGGCCCGGGGTCTCCTGGGCGCCGGCGCCGCCCGCCGACATCATCCTCGCGATGTACGCCGAATACCTCCCGCGCCCGACGACGCCGGCAACCGCGCTCCGTAGCGTCGAAAGCATGGAAATCACGACGACAGAACTGGGCCTCGCCGCCCGAGTGCAGCACCTGAGCCGGAGCTACGGGCGGGGGGATGGCGCGGTGCGCGCGCTCGACGATGTGAGCGTCGGGATCCGTCGCGGCCAGTTCACCGCGGTGATGGGCCCGAGCGGCTCCGGCAAGTCGACGCTCATGCACATCATGGCGGGGCTGGATGCCCCATCCTCCGGCCGCGCCTGGATCGGTGACACCGAGATCACCGGGCTCGGCGACCTCGAGCTGACGATCCTGCGGCGCCGCCGCGTCGGCTTCATCTTCCAGGCGTTCA
>JAGQTK010000063.1 GCA_020439065.1 Microthrixaceae bacterium | reverse complement strand
GCCTGTACAACGTCGAGAACGACGCCCTCACCCGTGTGCATCACGTCGAGGTCGACATCGATGGGGAGCTCACCGAGATCCCCGAGCTGGTGGGCCTCGCGCAGCCGGACCTGCTGCTGCTGAACGACCAGGACCTCGCCTACGCGAAGATCCGCCTCGACGAGCGCTCGCTCGCCACCGCAATCGCGCACCTCGGCAAGATCAGCGACCCGCTCGCCCGCTCGCTGGTATGGGGCGCCGCGTGGGATCAGGTGCGCGATGCCGAGGCATCCCCCAGCGACTACATCGACCTCGTGCTCGGCAACATCGCGCGCGAGAGCGAGTCGACCACCGTGCGCACCACGCTCGGCCAGCTGCAGACCGCCGCCAACGCGTACGTCTCGCCCGCCCGTCGTGACGAGGCGCGCGCGAAGGTCGCCGACGGTCTGTGGGCACTCGCGCAGGGCGCCGAGGCCGGCAGCGACAGCCAGTTCCAGTTCGTGCAGGCGTTCGCCTCCGCGGCCGCAACCCCCGCGCAGTGGGAGACCGTTCGCGCGCTGCGTGCGGGCGAGATCGCCCTCGAGGGTCTCGAGATCGACACCGACCTCTCGTGGCAGCTGCTCGGTTCGCTGGCCGCGGGCGGCGTCGTGACCGTCGCCGACATCGACGCGTCGCTCGAGGCAGACAACACGGCCAAGGGCGGTGAGCTCGCCGCGCAGGCGAAGGCCTCGCTGCCGACCGCCGAGGCCAAGCGCGCCGCGTGGGCGTCGCTCATCGACGCCGACGAGCAGCCGAACACGATCGTGCGTGCGACGGCGGCCGGGTTCACGCATCCCGCAACCATCGCGCAGCAGCGCGAGTTCGTGTCGGCGTACTTCGACATGCTGCTGCCGATCTGGGGCTCGCGCACCTACCAGATCGCGAACTACCTGATCGTGGGCCTGTACCCGGCCGGTCTCGCCGACGCCGAGCTGCGTGACGCCACGCACGCCTGGCTTGACGCCAACCCCGAGGCGCCCGCCGCACTTCGCCGCTTGGTAAACGAGAACGTCGCAACCGTCGAGCGCGCACTGCTGGTGCAGCAGCGCGACGAGCGTTAGGAAAGAGCGCCATGCCCGCCAGCAACCTCACCCGCATCGAAGCCGCGAAGCGCGCGCAGACCATCTCCGCGCTCTCGTACTCGGTGCGACTCGACCTCACCCGCACCGACGGGTTCCGCAGCGACACCATCGTGCGGTTCTCCGCCAAGCCGGGGACCGAGACGTTCCTCGAGCTGGTGAGCGACGAGGTCCATGAGGTCACGCTGAACGGCATGGCGCTCGATCCCGCAGCCGTCGCCGACGGCACGCGCCTGCACGTTTCGGGCCTGGAGGCCGCAAACGAGCTGCGGGTCGTCGCGACCATGCAGTACACGAACTCGGGCGAGGGGCTCGACCGCTTCGTCGACCCGGTCGACGGCAAGCCCTACCTGTACACGCAGTTCGCCGTCGCCGACGCCGGGCGGGTGTATCCCGTCTTCGACCAGCCCGATCTGAAGGCGTCCGTCTCTCTCACCGTGCTCGCGCCGAGCGACTGGGAGGTGCTCAGCAACGCGCCCACCCCGGAGCCGGTGCCGATCACGGCCGCGTTCTCGGAGTGGCGGTTCCTGCCCGGCCCGCCGATCTCGAGCTACATCATCGCGCTGATCGCCGGGCCGTACGCCTCGTGGCGCTCCGAGACCGTGAGCGCCGACGGCCGCACGATCCCCCTCGGCGTGTTCACCCGAGCATCGCTTGCCCGCCACGCCGAGCCCGACGTCATGTTCGACGTGTTGCGCACCGGCATGCGCTACTTCGAAGACGCGTTCGGGATCGCCTACCCGTACGAGAAGTACGACCAGATCTTCGTGCCCGACTTCAACTGGGGCGCCATGGAGAACGTCGGTGCCGTCACGTTCAACGAGGCCTACATCTTCCGCTCGAAGGTGCCAGAGGTGCGCCTGCACCGCCGCACCCTCGTCATCCTGCACGAGCTGTCGCACATGTGGTTCGGCAACCTCGTGACCATGCGCTGGTGGAACGACCTCTGGCTGAACGAGTCGTTCGCCACCTGGGCCGCCACCACCGCCGCCGTCGACACCGGCCTGTTCCCCGAGGGGTGGACGACCTTCGCCGTCGACGACAAATCCAGTGGCGCGATGCAGGACCAGCTGCCCACCTCGCACCCGATCGTCGCGGTGATCAACGACCTCGAAGACGTCGAGGTCAACTTCGACGCCATCACCTATGACAAGGGCGCGGGCGTGCTCAAGCAGCTGGTGGCCTGGGTCGGTCGCGAGCCGTTCCTCAAGGGCGTCGGCGCGTACCTGCGCGCGCATGCGCACGGCAACGCCACGCTGCACGACCTGCTCGCGCAGCTCGAACGGGCCAGCGGTCGTCCGCTCGCGAAATGGTCGATGCAGTGGCTCGAGACAGCGGGCATCAACACCCTGCACGTCGAGATCGAGACCGAGGTGGATGCCTCGGGCCCCGGCCGCACCGAGACCATCACCCGCGCAACGGTCGTGCAGAGCGCGCCCGCCGGGGGCGAGATGCTGCGGCCGCACCGCATCGCCATCGGCGCCTACGATCTCGATGACGAGGGCGCGCTGCGCCGGACCGAGCGCATCGAGCTCGACGTCGTCGGCGCACGCACCGAGGTATCGGCGCTCGTCGGGCTCCCCCGCCCCGCGCTTGTGCTGCCCAATGACGACGACCTGACCTTTGCCAGCATCCGGCTCGACGCGCACTCGCTGCTGACCGTGGTGGGTCACCTGCGTGGCCTTGCCGACCCGCTCGCGCGTGCCATCATCTGGGGCTCGGTGTGGGATGCCGTCCGCCAGGGCGAACTCCCGGCCCGTGACTACATCCAGCTGGCGCTTCGCCACCTGGACGCCGAGACGCAATCCGGCACCCGTCGCGAGGTGCTCACCGCCCTCGCGACGGCGGTGCACAGCTACACGGCGGAGGCATCCCTCGCCGAAACCCGTGAGCGCGTCGGCGACGCCCTCTGGGACTTCACGCGCCGCGCCGCCGTGGGCTCGGACGCGCAGCTGCAGTTCATGCTCGCCTTCACCGACCTGGCCGCGACCGCGGCGCACGCCGATGCGCTCGCCATGCTGCTCGATGGCAGCGAACCCGTGCCGGGGATCACGGTCGACACCGAGCTGCGCTGGGCGATCGTCCGTGCGCTGGCCACGCTGGGTCGTGCAAGCGAATCCACCATCGGCGACGCCCTGGACCACGACGACACCTCGCGCGGGCGTCTGGAGGCCGACACCGCGCTGGCGGCGCGGGCGGATGCCGCGGCCAAGCGTGCCGCGTTCGCCGCGGTGACCGCGCAGCCGGCGCCCTCGAACGAACGCGCCGGCGCGATCGCGCGTGGGTGGGGCCGGGTGCTCGATCCCGCACTCGTGGCGGAGGACGCCGCCCCGTACCTGGAACTGCTTGATGAGGTGTGGCGAACGCGCAGCTTTGCGATCGCCAAGATCATCGTGCGAGACCTGTTCCCCTCGGCGGTGGTGACACCCGAGAACTCGGCGCTCGTGCACGCGTGGCTCGAGCGCGGCGAGCACGCCCCGGCGCTGCGTCGCCTCGTCGTCGAGCAGCTTGACGAGCTCGATCGGGCGCTCGCCGCGCGCGAGCGAGACGCGCGATGAACGGCGGCCGGGGCATCCAGGGTTTCGTCGACCCGGCTGGATAGACTGGCGCCCAAATGGACGACGTAACCCCGAGCCCGCCTGCCGACGTCACGAGTCCGGAGTGGTGGAGCACGCTCTGGTCGAGTGTCGGACAGTTCTTCGTCTCGGCCGGGCAGTCGCTGCTGCAGATCGCCATCATCATCGTGGTGTGCGTGCTCATCGGCTGGGTGCTGCGCATCTTCATCCGGCGCCTGGTGCACACGATCGTCAGCGGCGCGAAGAAGACGGCGAAAGTCGATGACACGCAGGCACTCGATCGTTCGCCGCTGTCTGCGGTCCGCCTCGTGCAGCGCACCCGCACGCTCGGCAGCATCCTGAGCAATATCGTCAACATCACGCTCGTCATCGTCGCGCTCGTGCTGATCATCAGCGCGATCGCCCCGGATGCGCTCGGCTCGCTGGCGCTGCTGACCGCCGCGCTCGGCGCCGGCCTGGGTTTCGGCGCGCAGAACATCGTGAAAGACGTGCTCAACGGGGTGTTCCTCGTGGCGGAGGACCAGATCGGCATCGGCGACGTCGTCGACCTCGGTCTCGCCACCGGCATCGTCGAGTACGTGAGCGTGCGCGTCACCCACGTGCGAGATGTGAACGGCACCCTCTGGTACGTCCGCAACGGCGAGGTCACCCGCATCGGCAACATGTCGCAGGGCTGGTCGCGCGTGATCATCGACCTCGGCGTGCCGACCGATGCCGACATCGACGATGTGGAGGGTGCCATCCTGAACACCGCGATCGCGATGTCAAAGGACGGCAAGTGGCGCAGCCGCATCCTGGAGCGACCCGAGATCTGGGGCCTCGAGGCGATCTCGGGCGAGCACATGATCATCCGCCTCGTGATGCGCACGCGCGCCAACGCGAAGGAGGACGTGGCCGCCGAGCTGCGGGCACGGCTCAAGGCGACCCTCGACGCGATGGACGTCCAGCTCCCGAAGCTGCACTCCACCATCCTGAGCGGCAGCGACGGCGCGCAACGCGTGCGCGGCGCGCGCCCACCACGCACACTGCCGGTGCCGACCACACCGCCGGCACCCCCGCCCGCCCCGGAACGCGTGTTCTGGCGCCCCAAGCGCACGGGCTCGACCGAACCGAAGCGCACGACCGAGCCGAAGGGGCCGTCGGCATCGAAGGGCCAGACAGAGCCGAAGGGCCCTACCGGATCGCAGGGCCCGACCGGATCGCAGGGCCCATCCGGGCTGAACGGAGGAGAGGGAACGCCATGAGCGACGCCCGCATCAGCTTCTACGAAGAGATCGGCGGTCACGACACCTTCGTGCGCCTCGTCGATGCGTTTTACCGGGGCGTCGCCGACGACCCGGGGCTGCGCCCGATGTATCCCGAGGAAGACCTCGGCCCGGCCGCCGAGCGGCTCACCATGTTTCTCGAGCAGTACTGGGGCGGCCCCGGCACCTACAGCCAGCGCCGCGGGCACCCGCGACTGCGCATGCGCCACCACGCCTTCCACATCGACCCGGTCGCGCGTGACCGTTGGCTCTTTCACATGCGCGGCGCGCTCGATGAGCTCGAGCTCGCGCCCTTGCACGAGGCCACGCTCTGGGACTACCTCCAGCGCGCCGCGATGGCCCTGGTGAACACCTTCGAACCCGACCCCTCGCTCCAGGCCCGCTCCGAATAGCGCCACACCCGGCGCACCGCACACCGCACGCACGCACGCACGCACGCACGCACGCAACACACCGCACCCGAGAAAGCCGCACCAGACAAGCTGCACCAGACAAAGGAGTCAGGATGCCCAGCGAACGCGATACCACCCACCAGACCGACGTGCTCGTGATCGGCTGGGGCCTTGCCGGCCTCGTGGCCGCCACCGAAGCCCTCGCAGCGGGCAAGCGCGTCACCCTCGTCGACCAGGAATCCCGCGCGAACCTCGGCGGCCAGGCGTTCTGGTCGTTCGGTGGACTGTTCTTGATCGACTCGCCCGAATAGCGCCGCATGGGCATCACCGACTCGCTCGAGCTCGCGCGGCAGGACTGGTTCGGCACCGCGGGGTTTGATCGCGAGGTGGAGGATGCCTGGCCGCGCCGCTGGGCCGAGGCATACCTGCAGTTCGCCGCCGGAGAGAAGCGCGCCTGGCTGCGGCAGCGCGGCGCCGCCTTCTTCCCCGTCGTCGGCTGGGCCGAGCGGGGCGGATACACCGCGCTCGGCCCGGGCAACTCGGTTCCCCGTTTCCACATCACCTGGGGCACCGGGCCCGGCGTCATCGCACCGTTCGTCGCCGCCGCCGAGCGCGCGCAACTCGACGGCCGGCTCACGATTCTGCCGCGCCACAAGGTCACGGCCCTCATGAGCCAGGATGGCGCGGTCACGGGCGCCGGCGGCGACGTGCTCGCACACGACGGGGCGGCACGAGGGTTCGCCACCTCCCGCACCGTGGTCGGTGCCTTCACCATTCACGCCGGCGCGACGATCGTCGCCTCGGGCGGGATCGGCGGCAATCACGACATGGTGCGCGCCCAATGGCCGTCCCGGCTCGGCACACCGCCGCGCACGATGCTCACCGGCGTCCCCGCATATGTCGACGGGAGCATGTACGCGGTGGCGGAATCCGCGGGAGCCCACCTGATCAACGGCGACCGGATGTGGCACTACGTCGAGGGCATCCAAAACCACGACCCGATCTGGGCCGGTCACGGGATCCGCATCCTGCCCGGGCCTTCGTCGCTGTGGCTGGACGCCGCGGGCGCGCGGCTTCCCGTCCCCCTCTTTCCCGGCTTCGACACCCTCGGTACGCTCGCCTACCTGCGCGCGAGCGGGGCCGACCACTCCTGGTTCGTCACCACCCGGCGCATCGTCGAGAAGGAGTTCGCGCTCTCGGGCAGCGAGCAGAATCCCGATCTCAACGGCAAAGACGTGAAGCTGCTGCTCTCGCAGCGCCTCGGCAAGGGCACTGCGGCGCCGGTGCAGGCCTTCCTCGATCGCGGCCCCGACTTCGTCGTGGCCGAGACCCTCGAAGAACTGGTGCGCGGGATGTGCGCGCTTCCCGGTGGGGACCTCCTCGACGCCGACCGGGTGCTGGCCGAAGTGCGCGGCCGCGACCGCCAGCTGGCAAACGAGTTCACCAAAGACGCGCAGCTCGCGATGCTCCGTTCGGCCCGCGCCTACCGCGGCGACAAGCTCATCCGCACGGCGCCGCCGCACCGGCTCGAGGACCCCTCGGCCGGCCCGCTGATCGCGGTCAAGCTGCACGTGCTCACGCGAAAGTCCCTCGGCGGCATCCAGACCGATCTCGCCGGCCGCGCGATCGACGCTGCGGGCGAGGTCGTTCCCGGCCTGTTCGCGGCGGGTGAAGCAAGCGGGTTCGGCGGCGGGGGCATCCACGGGTATCGCGCGCTGGAAGGCACCTTCCTCGGTGGATGCCTCTTCTCAGGCCGGCAGGCCGGGCGAGGCGCCGCGGCCGCGCTCTGAGACCAGGGCCGCGATCAGCACGGGGTGGGACCAGTCGTCCGCACCGCTGTCAACCCGCTGCGCACGGGACCGCGCACCAGCACGTGTCCACGCGCAAGGGAGACGCGGGTCCACCCTCCGGCGCGAAAGACGCGCGCCTGCTCGTCACCGCCGATGAAGCCGAGCGCGAGCGCGGCGAACGCAACCCCGAGCGGGAGCCCGTGCAGTTCGTCCATCTGCTCGCCCCACACGTGGGCTCGTATGGTGCGCACGATGTCTTCACCCGCATCCGAGGGCACCGCCTCGGCGACCGCCGCGATGCCGCGCTGCGCGAGCGCCGCAAGCATCGAGGCTGCAATCGTGCCGTCGGCGCTCCAGCCGGCGCGCGGGGGCGAGATCCCCGCCCAGGCCGGCGACAGCGCAGTCGCGGGCAGCAGCAGGGCGTGCTGGTCGTCGGGGGCGAGCGCGAGCGTACTCGCGGTTACCACGAAATCGCAGACGAGCTCGGGATCGATCGCCAGCGCGCGCATGGCGATCACCGTGGGCGTGGCATCCAACAACCCACGCGGTGCGAGCGGCGCTGCCGTCATCAGCAGCACGCCGGCCTCGGCGCGCAAGCGCACCTCGTCGTCACCGAGGCGCGCGGCCCGCGCGGCGAACACCAGCGCGTCGCCGGCCGCCTCAGCGTCGGGGAAGATCAGGCGCTGCGTGGACACCCATCTAAACTAGCAAGGGTAGGTGCGACGGTCGCGCTACGGAGAATTGGAGCGTCCGCAACGATGAGGTCTACACGCGAGCTGGCACTTTCTGAGGCGACGATGAAGAACGACCCGGTTGGCGCGCTGCTCGAGGTGCTCGAGCTCGCCGACTCCGAGGCGCGAACGCACGAGGATATCTTCACCGGCGTCTCGCACTACATGTCTTCAGGCCGGATCTTCGGCGGCCAGGTGCTCTCGCAGTCGTTGGTCGCCGCCGCGCGCACCGTCCCCGATGACCGCCGCGTGCACTCGATGCACGGCTACTTCCTCCGCGCAGGCGACGCCACGAAGGGCCTCACCTTCGCGGTCGACCGCATCCACGAGGGGCGCTCGTTCACCACGCGCCGCACCCAGGCCTACCAGGAAGGCGTGCCGATCTTCTCCATGATCGCCTCGTTCCAGGTGGAGGCTCGCGGGCTGGAGCACCAGATCCCGATGCCCGAGGGGGTCCCGGAGCCGGAGTCGCTCACCGACCTGGAGCTTCACCTCGACGAGCTGAGCGCGACCGACCGCCTGCGCTGGGACAATCGCCCGTTCGAGTTCCGCCACGTGACGACCCCCCTGTACCGCAGCGCCGAGGGTCCGCACGAGCCCTCGCAGATGGTGTGGATGCGGGCACGCCGCGCATTGCCCGACGACCCCAGGCTGCACCGCGCCGCGCTCGCGTACGCGAGCGACTCGACGATTCAGGAGTCGATCCTGCGCGCGCACGGGCTCGCCTGGCTCACCCCGGGGCTGAACGTCGCGAGCCTCGACCACGCGATGTGGTGGCACCGCGACGGCCGCGTCGACGAGTGGATGCTGTATGTCCAGGAGTCCGGCAGCTCGAGCGGGGGCCGCGGCCTCGGTACGGGACGCATCTACTCGCGCGACGGCGTGCTCCTCGCGAGCGTCGCGCAGGAGGCCATGACCCGCGTGCCGGCCGAACTGCGGGCCGAGCTGCAGGGCTGATCGCCCGGGCCACGGCCCGCCGCGCGAAGACACGATGCGGGGTGGCGCTGATTGCTCAGCGCCACCCCGCATCAGGTGTTCGGTCTCGGTTCGCTCAGCGTGCGCGGCCGAAGGAGATCGGTTCTCCGACGACGGGCGCCCAGGCTGCCCGCTCCTCTTCGGTGAGCTTGCGCGGACGCTCGGTGGCGGCATCCAGCATCACCATCACACCGGACGCGCGGGCGTAGGTGATCTGCGGCTGCGTGCCGTGGTCCTCGGCCGCGGGGCTGCGAACTTCGTAGCAGATCTCGACGCTCGATCCGCCGAGGCGGCCGATCCACATCTGCACATCGAGTGGCAGGCGGCCGTATGGGACGGGCGTGAGGTATTCGATCTGCTGCTGGGCGACGACGGCCATGGTGTCGGAGGCACCGGTCACGCCGTTGCCCATGATCGCGGTCGACGGCGCATCGAAGGCATCGCCGGCGCGCCAGAACGCACGCAGTCGAGCCTCCTCGATGAGCCGCAGCATCGAGGCATTGTTGACGTGCCCCAGGGCATCGAGGTCGCCCCAGCGGAGGTGAATCGGGATGTGTACGCGCAGGCCGTTCGGGCCCTGCTTGATGCGGTCGCTTTCCATGACGATCAGTCGCGCGTCAGCTTGCGGTGCGTGGAACGGTGCGGCTTGGCGGCATCCGGGCCGAGGCGCTCGATCTTGTTCTCCTCGTACGAGGCGAAGTTGCCCTCGAACCAGTGCCACTTGTCGGGCTCTTCATCGGTGCCTTCGTACGCCAGGATGTGCGTGGCGATGCGGTCGAGGAACCAGCGGTCGTGGCTGATGACGACCGCACAGCCGCCGAAGTTCGACAGGCCTTCTTCCAGCGCGCGCAGCGTGTCGACGTCGAGG
>JAGQTK010000062.1 GCA_020439065.1 Microthrixaceae bacterium | reverse complement strand
GACCCCGTCCTCGAACTCAGCGCCTAACCCCTCACATCGAAGGACCGACCGCTACACCACTACCAGGGACTTGACCCAACGCGGCGATTAACTACACGATGTATGCCGTGTTCCGTGAGGAGCGGCAGATGCCCTCCCCCGGCGAAGATGCGGTCGACGCGATCGTGAAGCGCCTCGACGGCGTCGAAGGGCTGACGGTGCGCGGCTGGTACGACATCTCGGGCTTCCGCTCCGACGCCGACGTGCTCGTGTGGATGCACGCCCCGACGACCGAGGCACTGCAAGAGGGCTACCGTGCCGTGTTCGAGGGTGCCGATGGCCGCCTCGAGCCCATGTGGTCGAACATCGGCGTGCACCGCGCGGCAGAATTCAACCGCGGTCACGTTCCCGCATTTTTGGCGGGGGATGCCCCGAAGGGATACATCTGCCTCTACCCATTCGTGCGCAGCTACGACTGGTACCTCCTGCCCGAGGCCGAGCGCAGCACGATGCTGCGCGACCACGGCATGGCGGCCCGCGACTACGGCGATGTGCTGGCGAACACGGTCTCGTCGTTCGCGCTGGGTGGCTACGAGTGGCTGCTGTCATTCGAGGCCGACGAGCTCACCCGCATCGTCGACCTGATGCGTGATCTGCGTGCGACCGAGGCCCGCCGCCACGTGCGCGAAGAGGTGGCGTTCTTCACCGGCCCCCGCCGCGATGCGCAGACGCTGTTGCGCCGCGCCCTGGGCTAACCAGCGACTGCTTTTCTGGGCCTCACCAGGAGTGCCTGGGAGTGCCTGGGAGTGCCTGGCACGGCCGGAGATCGCTCATCGCGACCGCTCCGGCCGCGCCCTGTGATCTCCGACATAAAGACCCTCGGAATGCAACGCTGTGTTACGGGCAATTTTCGTTTCTTGGTGAACGGTCTGCATTCTGTCTTCATGCCCGAACACATCGAGACTGTCGACGGCTCCCCCGCAGGCCGGGTGAGCATGGTCGGCGTCGAGCGCACCTTCCCTATGAAGAATGGCGCTCGCACGGTGCTGCGCGATGTCACGCTTGACGTCGTTCCGGGCGAAATTGTGGCGGTTGTTGGGCCATCCGGTTGCGGCAAATCGACACTTCTCCGTCTGATTGGCGGCCTCGATTCGCCCACCGCGGGTGCCCTCACGCTCGACGATGAAGGCGTCCGCGCTCACGACGATTCGACCGCGATCGCGTTCCAAGAACCGCGCCTGTTACCGTGGCGCACCATCGCGCAGAACGTTGCGATCGGGCTCCCCCGCGGCACCAAGCGCGCGGCGGGCAAGCGACGCGTCGCCGAGCTCCTCGAACTCGTGGGTCTCACACACGCGGCGAACCAGCGCCCCCGCGAGGTTTCGGGTGGCATGGCGCAGCGCACCTCGCTCGCTCGTGCACTTGCGCGAAGCCCCCGCGTGCTGCTGCTTGACGAACCGTTTGGTGCGCTCGATGCGCTGACGCGGCTGAACATGCACGACTTACTCCTCGACATCCACCGGGCGCAGCCAACCACGATCGTGCTCGTCACGCACGACGTCGAAGAAGCCCTGTACCTGGCCGACCGCGTGCTGATGCTCCGCAACCTGCACGGTCCCGCTGAAGAGCCGATCCCCGAGCGTCCACGCGCACAAGTTGTCGCGCTCGGCTCATCGTCGGGCATCGGGGCGCTCGGCTCTGCCCGTGCAGCCGGCATCACGCAAGAAAGCCACTCCACCGCGCGGTCGACGAACCAGTCCATCGCCCGCCTCGTGCCCGTGCCGGGGCTTCGCCCCCGCGACCGAGGCGCACGCACCTTTACCGACCTCCGCACCAGCCTGCTCGATGGGCTGAGTGCACACAAGCTCACGATCAAGGAGAACGCATGAGCACCATCACACGCCGAACCATCCCCGCGATCATCGTCGCTGGTTTGATGGCGCTCACCATGACCGCTTGCGTGGCGGGCGAGAACTCCAAGAACGACGGTGCGCCCGCTGAGGGCAGCGAGTGGTCGACGTCTACCCTCTCGATCGACTGGGCAACGTACAACCCGCTGAGCCTCGTCGTCAAAGACCAGGGCCTGATCGAAGAGGTGTTGGGTGACGACGTCGACGTCGAATGGCTGCAGTCTGCCGGCAGCAACAAGGCGAACGAAATGCTTCGCTCCGGCACGATCGACGTGGGTTCGACCGCCGGCTCTGCCGCGCTGTTCGCCCGCGCGAATGGTTCGCCCATCAAGGTCATCGACATCTACTCACAGCCCGAGTGGTCGGCCCTCGTCGTCCCCGCTGACAGCAACATCACCGAGGTCTCGCAGCTTGCGGGCACGTCGATCGCCGCGACCAAGGCGACCGACCCCTACTTCTTCCTCCTGCAGGCGCTCGCTGAGGCGGGCCTCAGCGAGGACGACGTCGAGATCCAGAACGTCCAGCACGCAGACGGGCTCTCGCTGCTCAACGGCGGCTCCGTCCAGGCATGGAGTGGCCTTGACCCGATCATGGCCGGCGCCGAGGTGAACTCCGGGGCAAAGCTCATCTACCGCAACGTTGACTTCAACACCTACGGATTCCTCAACGCGACCGAAGACTTCATCAACAACCACGGTGATGTCGCGCAGGTCGTCGTCGACGCCTACGAAAAGGCACGCGTGTGGGCAATCGAGAACCCGGAGGAGCTGGCACAGCTCTTCGCCGACGCCGCTTCCATCGATCTCGAAGCCGCAAAGACCGTGATCAACGAGCGCTCGAACCTCGATGTGTCGGGTGTTCCCGGGCAAGACCAGGTCGTGGTCCTCGAGGCGATCGCGCCGATCATTGCCGACTCGGGCGATGTCGTGGGTGGCCGTCAGGCAATCGACGAGGCCATCGCCTCGATCGTGCACAACGAATTCGCGCTCAAGGCGACTCGGTGACCACCAGCACAACTACGACCACAGGGGCGGCGCAGCAGCGTCCGCCCCTGTGGTCGCGTACGCCCGTGAAGATTGCGGCGGGCTTCGTCGTTCCGCTCGTCATTCTCGCGGCGTGGCAATACGTCACCGCGGCGGGCCTCGTGCCGCCATACCGACTGCCTGGCCCTTGGTCAGTGGTCGAAGCAGGCATCGACCTCATCGAGCGCGGCCAGCTCTGGACCCACATCGCGATCTCGTTGCAGCGCGTCTTCATCGGGTTCATCGTGGGAGCGGTCATCGCCCTCGCGTTCGCCGCGATCGTTGGGCTCTCACGTGTCGGTGGCGCCCTCTTTGCTCCAACGCTCGTCGCATTGCGTGCCGTACCGTCGCTGGCGTGGGTTCCCCTCCTCATTCTCTGGATGCAGGCCGGCGAAGAATCCAAGATCACACTGATCGCGATCGGTGCGTTCTTCCCGGTCTATACGACCGTCGCCGATTCGCTCCGCCACGTTGACCCGCAATGGGTCGAAGCAGGGCGCACGTTCGGGCTCCACGGCTGGTCGCTCTTCCGGACGATCCAACTGCCCGCGGTCATCCCCTCCGTTGTCTCGGGCCTTCGCCTCGCGCTCGCCCAGGCCTGGCTGTTCCTCGTGGCGGCCGAGCTTCTCGGCGCCTCGATGGGCGTCGGCTGGCTCCTCAATGACTCGCAGCAGACCGGCCGCGTCGACCGCATCCTGCTCGCCATCATCTTGTTGGCGCTACTAGGCACCATCACCAACGCGATCCTCGTTGTCTTCGAAAAGGCGGTGCTGAAGCGATGGATGTAAATGCTCAGGATGCCGCGGCCCCAGGTGATGGTCCCGTGACCGAGGCCCGCCTCGCAGAGACCCGCACCTTTGCGCCCCCGGCCGCGTTCACCGCACAGGCGAACGCGGATGCCTCGGTCTATGCGACCGCGGACGCCGACCCGATCGCATTCTGGGAACGCGCGGCAGAGCGGCTCGACTGGACCGAGCCGTGGCACACCGCCCACACGTGGTCTCCCCCGGTGGAAGGCCCCGATGGATTGAGCGTGCCGGCAGCGACCTGGTTTGCCGGCGGCACCTTGAACGTGGCGGCCAACTGCGTTGACCGCCACGTCGATGCGGGCCGTGGCGAGAAGGTCGCGCTCTATTTTGAAGGCGAACCGGGCGACCGGGAGCGCGTGACGTACGCCGATCTGCAGCGCCGCGTTGCGCAGGCAGCACACGGGCTCACCGAGCTCGGCATCGGCCCGGGCGACCGCGTCGTCATCTACCTGCCCGTGCTCATCGAGACGGTGGTGATCACCCTCGCTTGCGCACGCATCGGCGCGGTGCACTCGCTCGTGTTTGGCGGGTTCTCGGCCGAAGCCGTGCAGTTCAGGCTCGAAGACACGGGGGCAAAACTCCTCGTGACAACCGACGGCCAAAACCGCCGCGGCACGCAGTTCGAAGTGAAGTCTGCGGCCGATGTTGCGGCCGCAGATCTCCCCAATTTGGAGCATGTGCTCGTCGTGCGCCGCACGGGCCAAGACGTGCCGTGGACGACGGGGCGCGACGTGTGGTGGCACGACGTGATCGACACGCAGCCAGACGTGCACGAACCGCAAGCATTTGATTCGGAGCATCCACTCTTCATCATTTACACCTCCGGTACGACGGGGAAGCCCAAGGGTCTTGTCCACACCTCCGGCGGTTATCTCACGCACGCGAGCTACGCGCACTGGGCGCACTTCGATGCAAAGCCGGATGATGTGCACTGGTGCACGGCCGATCTCGCGTGGGTGACCGCCCACACCTACGAAATCTATGGGCCGCTCTCGAACGGGCTCACACAGGTGATCTACGAGGGCACCCCCGACGCGCCGCACCGCGAACGGCACCTCGAGATCATCGAGCGCTACGGCGTGACCGTCTACTACACAGCCCCGACGCTGATCCGTTCATTCATGACGTGGTTCGGCGACGACCTGCCCACTGGGCACGACCTCTCGTCGATTCGCCTGCTTGGTACCGTGGGCGAAGCGATCAACCCCGAGGCGTGGGTCTGGTTCCGTCGCAACTTCGGGCGCGACGAGACCCCCGTGGTCGACACGTGGTGGCAATCAGAGACGGGGGCCGCGATGATCGTGCCGCTCCCCGGCGTCACGACGCTGAAGCCCGGATCTGCCACCGTCGCGCTGCCCGGGATCGACATGACCGTGGTCGACGAGCACGGCGAACCGGTGCTCCCGGGCCGCTCCGGCACCCTCGTGGCACGCCGTCCGTGGCCCGGAATGGCGCGGACCGTGTGGGGCAATCCTGAGCGGTACCGCGACTCGTACTGGGCCCCCTTCGCCGGTCACGGCGAGCACGGCGGCTACTACGTGGCAGGCGACGGCGCGACGATCGACGCGGACGGATACATCTGGATTCTCGGGCGTCTCGACGACGTGGTGAACGTCTCGGGGCACCGCCTCTCGACGATCGAAATTGAATCATCGCTCGTCGCGCACCCGAGCGTGGGCGAGGCAGGCGTCACCGGCGTCGCCGATCCCCTCACCGGGCACGCGATTGCGGCATTCGTCGTCGACGGTGCCGCGGGCGTCGCCGACCACGATGAGCTCCGCGCCCTGATCGCGCGCGACATCGGCCCCATCGCAAAGCCGAAGTTCATCGTGCGCGTTCCCGAACTTCCGAAGACTCGCTCGGGCAAGATTCTGCGACGACTGCTGGCACAGTTGTGGCAGGGCGATCCCCTCGGCGACATCACTAGCCTGCAAAACCCCTGGGCCGTTGACGGCGTACGCGAAGCCGTACGTAAGGCCCAAACGAAGGAGACCACATGAGCGAACACAAATTCGGGTTCCGCACCCGAGCCCTCCACGCTGGTGCGACGCCTGACGCGACCACCGGCGCACGGGCCGTGCCGATCTATCAGACCACGTCTTTCGTGTTCGACGACACCAACGATGCCGCGAACCTCTTCGCCCTGCAGAAGTACGGCAACATCTACTCGCGCATCGGCAACCCGACCGTGGCCGCCCTCGAAGAGCGCATCGCGTCGCTCGAAGGCGGCATCGGCGCGGTTGCTACCGCGAGTGGCATGTCGGCCGAGTTCATTACGTTTGCGGCACTCGTGGGCCAGGGCGATCACATCGTGGCGTCGGCGCAGCTTTATGGCGGCACCGTCACCCAGCTCGATGTGACGCTGCGTCGTTTTGGCGTCGACACCACGTTTGTGGCGAGCTCAGACCCAGAAGAGTTCCGCAAGGCCATCCGCGCGAACACCAAGGTCGTTTACACCGAGGTCATCGGTAACCCCGGCGGCGAGATCGCCGACCTTGAGGGCCTCGCGGCCGTCGCGCACGAGGCGGGCGTCCCCCTCGTCGTTGACGCGACCCTCGCGACCCCCTACCTCGTGCGTCCCATCGAACACGGCGCCGACATCGTCATCCACTCGGTCACGAAGTTCCTCGGCGGTCACGGCACGACGCTCGGCGGCATCGTCGTCGAAGCCGGCACCTTCAACTGGGGCAACGGCAAGTTCCCGTCGATGACCGAGCCCGTCGAGTCGTACGGTGGCATCCAGTGGTGGGGCAACTTTGGCGAGTACGGCTTCCTCACCAAGCTCCGCAGCGAGCAGCTGCGCGACATCGGCCCCTCGCTCGGCCCGCAGGCAGCGTTCAACCTCCTGCAGGGCGTCGAGACGCTCCCCCAGCGCATTGACGCGCACGTGGCGAACGCCCGCATCGTGGCTGAGTGGCTCGCAAGCGACCCTCGCGTGTCATTCGTGACGTGGGCCGGGCTCGACGGTCACCCGCACCAAGAGCGGGCCCAGAAGTACTTCCCGCTTGGCCCGGGTTCCGTCTTCGCGTTCGGTGTTCGGCCCTCGGTCGAGTGCGACACCGAGGCGGAGCGCTTGGCCGCGGCGCGTGCCACGGGTGCCAAGTTCATCGAGTCGCTCCAGCTGGCGAGCCACCTCGCCAACATTGGGGATGCCCGCACCCTCGTGATCCACCCGGGATCGACGACCCACCAGCAGCTCTCCCCCGAGCAGCTTGAGGCCGCGGGCGTGCCCGCTGACCTCATCCGCATCTCGGTGGGCATCGAAGACCCCGAAGATATTCTGTGGGACCTCGATCAGGCTCTCACCATCGCGACAGGAGAAACCCGATGAACGCCATCAACCCCGCGGGCTCCTCGGCACAGGATGCCGCCGCCGCTTCGTGCGAGATCGGTGCGGGTCCGGCGGCAACGTCCTCGGCCGCGGCCGCGGCCGCGCCCGCAAAGCCCGTGCGCACCTGGCAAGGGCCGACCGCGCCCGAGCGCCTCGGCATGCTGCGACGTGCGAAGTCGATCGCGATCGTGGGCGCCTCGAACAACCCGGCGCGTGCGAGCTACTTCGTCGCGACGTACTTGCTGTCGAGTGCCCCGTACGACGTGTACTTCGTGAACCCCCGCGCCGAAGAAATCCTGGGGCACAAGGTCTACGCGTCACTCGCTGACCTGCCCGTGGTGCCAGACATCGTCGATGTGTTCCGCCGCGACGAAGACCTCCCCGAGGTTGCCCGCGAGGCGGTTGAGATTGGTGCCAAGACGCTCTGGCTGCAGCTTGGATCATGGAGCGAAGAGGCTGCTGCCATCGCTGAGGCTGGCGGGCTCGACGTCGTAATGGATCGGTGCGTGAAAATCGAACACGCACGCTTCCACGGTGGCCTGCACCTCGCAGGCTTTGTGACGGGCGTGATCTCGTCGAAGCGACAGACGGTCGCCTAACCGCGAGTACCGACTAGTTGTGGCGGGTCGCTGCAGACTCTGAATTGAGTTCTGCGGCGGCCCGTACTTCGTCTCGGCGTCCGGCAGCGACAAGCTCGGCCCCTGCGCCACTTGCCGAGAACAGGTGCTTGACGGCGCGACTCAGCGCGCGAAAGCCTTCGGTTGCGACCGCAACATCGGGGCTCGAGTGGTCAAGGCCCAGCGCGGTCAGGGCATCAGCGATCGCGCCCGCTGCGAGGTAGTCCTCAACCGCGAACCCGCCCTCGTCATCGCCGGCGAGCACGAGGTTGATGGAGGTGCGCTCGCCACGGGCCACCTGCTCGTCGTATACCGCCTGCGCGGTCGCGGTCGCGTTGCGCAACGACCCGGCGAAGACGACAGGGCTGTGCGAGAGCGCGAGCGCGTCGGCAACGAGACGCTCAGGCGAGCCAATCGCATCGACGACCACGACGATGCCTGAGGGTGCGAGCCGTGTGAGGCCGCGGGCTCCCCAGCCGAGGCGTACCTGATATGTCTGCTGCGAGTGCGAGTCCGTCATGGGCACAGCATACGAAAAACCGCTCGTGAGATCTTTTCAGTGTCATGCAACGTCATGCACGAGCCGAGACGCCGCCCTCCCATATATTTCGACGTAAAATTCGAGCATGTCTTACGAAGTCGCGAAGTCCAACGAAGAGTGGTCTGCTGCCCTCACCGAAGAGCAGTTTGCGGTTTTGCGCGAAGGCGCAACCGAGCGTGCGTGGACTGGTGAGCTCCTTGATGAAGATCGCGCAGGTCTCTACGCGTGCGCGGGCTGCGGCAACGAACTGTTTGTGAGCGGCACGAAGTTTGACTCGAACTGCGGCTGGCCAAGCTTCTACGAGTCGGTGCGCGAAGACGCTGTCGAGCTGCTCGAAGACACCTCCCTCGGCATGGTCCGCACCGAGGTGCGCTGCGCCAAGTGCGGCGGCCACTTGGGCCACGTCTTCCCCGATGGCTTCGGCACCCCCACCGGTGACCGCTACTGCATGAACTCGCTGTCGCTCGAGTTCAAGCCCGCCGAGTAGCTCGCGGCGACGAGCCGGCCCGCCCGGCTCGCGAGGGGCAGCGCCCCTAAAACTCAACCCTCAAAATCGGGGTACGTCGCCTTCGCGGCAGCCGTGAGCCCCGTCGCGTTGCCCTGCTCGTCGTAGTGGTAGAAGCCCTCGCGGGTCTCAACGCCCAGCTTGCCCTTGTCGATGAAGTCTTCCTTCAAGCGACGAGCGAACTCTTGTGCGATCGGGTCGGGTGACTGCGAAAAGAGCGCTTGCGCGACACCGAATCCGACAAAGTCGAACATGCGGAACGGCGCGAAGCTGGCGTTGTTCGACTGGGTAATCACGGCCGCGATACCGTCGATCGACTCGATCGTGGCCACGCCCTTGACCCACAGCTGAGCCCCGTTCACGAGCCACGGCACGAGCAACGAGTTGATGATGTATCCAGGCTGTTCCTTCTCAAGAATGACCGGAACCATCCCCATCTGGGGCGCGAACTCGATCACCGCTGCGCGCGTCTCTGCGCTCGTTCCCGGGTGCGGCATCGTCTCTACGATGTTCATCACGTGGATGGCGTTTGCGAAGTGATACGACATGAACTTCTCGGGCCGACCGGTGTACTCCGCCATGTCGGACGGGAGCAGCGTCGACGAGTTCGACACGATAATCGCCTCAGGCTTGAGGTGATCTTTGATCTTGCCGTAGGTCTCTTGCTTGAGTGCGAGGATCTCTGGGACGGCCTCGATAATCAGGTCGGCGTCCTTGACCGCCTCGACCAGATCGGACGTCTGCGTCAAGTGGTCGAATGCCTTGCGGGCATCCTCTTTCGAAACACCGGGCAGGTCCTTCGCGTAGTTCTCGGCGATCGCCTCAAAACGCCCTCGAGCGCCCTTCAGCGCTTCATCACTGATGTCATACGTCGTCGTGTCGAAGCCGTGGTAGGCGACCCGGAACGCGATCTGGGCTCCGAGGTTAGTTGAGTCCCGCATAGTGGTGTAGCGCGCGGTGGTCTGGCTCGTCGTTCACGACGTAAGCGCGGCCACCGTGTGAT
>JAGQTK010000061.1 GCA_020439065.1 Microthrixaceae bacterium | reverse complement strand
CGTTCGTCATCGACGACGAGGGCCGCATCGAGCACGCGCTCTACAACGTCAAGGCCACCGGCCACGTGCAGATGCTGCGCCGCAAGCTCGGACTCGCGACCGTCTGACCGCGCACCACGCGACGCCTCGCGGCTCGCTTCGCCTCACCGAGGCGCACGGTGCGACTACTCGGTGTTCGCGTCCGGCGCCGCCGATTCCTCAGCAGCCGCGCGCGAGGCCGCCGCGCGCTCCGCAGCCGCATCGGCGCGGCCCACGCTGCGGATCTCGGCGATCAGCACGGCGAGGGTCACGATCGCCGGGATCCCGATCTGCAGGCCGAGTTCCGGATGCGCGAACTGATCCGTGGCCGCGCCGAACGCGACCGCGAGCACGAGGATCTGCACCACGACGCCGCCCGAGCGCGCCCAGCGCTGCCCTCGGAAGATGCCGACCGTCATCGCGCACACACCGATCGCGCCGATCAGTACGAGCACGAACAGCGCGATCGCGCTGAGCAACGAGAACGCCGGCGTCGTGAACAGCGAGATGCCAAGCCAGATCGTGAGGCCGACGACGACGAGCGCCTCGGCGCCGACGAGCACCCCGGCGAGCAGTCGGAACACCGCTGTGCGCGGTGCACGCGCGGCGGCGGCATCCGGCATGAAATCGTTCTCGGACATGCGGGGTATCTCCTTGGCTGCGCGGCTGGGACCATCGAGGGCATCGCTCGCCTCGGCGTGTGGCCGACCCGGATTGCGATGAATTCGAGGTGAACCCTTGATTTTACGCGCGCGCCTATGCCAACATGATGAAAGCCATGTGCTCCACAGCGAAGTGGGGCGGGCAGGCGCGCGTTACCCAACAGCGTAACGGCCCCGAACCCGAATTTGAGCATTCGCTCACTCACCTCGCAAAGAAGGAGCATCACTATGGATTGGCGTGACAAGTCAGCGTGCCTGACGGTTGACCCGGAGCTGTTCTTCCCGGTTGGCAACACCGGCCCCGCCGTCGACCAGATCGAGAAGGCCAAGGCCGTCTGTGCGCGCTGCACCGTCACGGAGGTCTGCCTCCAGTACGCCCTCGAAACCGGTCAGGACTCGGGCGTGTGGGGCGGACTGAGCGAGGACGAGCGCCGCGCGCTGAAGCGCCGCGCCGCTCGCGCACGCCGCGCCTCCTAGGCTCGCCGCGCACCCAGCGAACATCCCGGCATCGCCCGGCACGATCGCCGCACCAGCACCTGGTGCGGCGATCGGCGTTTCAGGCGGGCCCGCATCGCGCCCGTCTGGCCCCCGGATCAACGCTCGCGATGAATCCAGCGCAGCGGAATCTCGATCGTCACTTCAGTGCCCGTCTGGTCACCCTGCAGCGAATGCCAGTCGATGGTGCCGCCCAGCTCCCCCTGGATCAGCGTGCGCACGATCTGGGTGCCGAGCCCCCGACCGACCTCCCCCTCGGGCAGACCGGCACCGGTGTCTCGAACCTTCACGGTGAGGCGCTCGTCGTTGCGCTCGGTCACGATCTCGACGCGACCCTCGAGCCCGGCGAGCCCGTGCTCGACCGCGTTGGTCACGAGCTCTGTGAGGGCAAGCGCGAGCGGGGTCGCATACGCGCTCGGCAGCACGCCGAACTTGCCGGAGGAGCTCGTCTGCGCCATCGTGTTGGGCGCCGCCGCCACCTCGGCGACGAGTCGGAGCACCCGGTCGAAGACGTCATCGAAGTCGACGTTCTGGGTGAGCCCCTCCGAGAGGGTGTCATGCACGACGGCGATGGATGCCACGCGCCGCATCGCCTGCGAGAGCGCATCGCGCGCCTCCTCGGAGTGCGTGCGACGGGCCTGAATCCGCAGCAGTGATGCGACGGTCTGCAGGTTGTTCTTCACGCGGTGGTGGATCTCGCGAATGGTCGCGTCTTTGGTGATGAGCTCCTGCTCCTGATGACGCAGCTCGGTCACGTCGCGGCACAGCACCACGGCCCCGATGCGCTCTCCCTGCTCGCGCAGCGGGATCGAGCGCAGCGACACGGTGACCCCGCGGGCCTCGATGTCGGCGCGCCACGGCGCCCGCCCGGAGACAACCAGTGGCAGGCTCTCGTCGACGTTCTGCTGTGACGGCAGGAGCGCGGTGGTGACCTCGATCAACGACTCGCCCTCGAGCTCATCATCAAAACCCATCCGATTGAACGCCGAGAGCGCGTTCGGGCTCGCGAAGGTCGTGATGCCCTCGGTATCGATTCGGATGAGCCCATCCGATGCGCGCGGCGAGCCACGGCGCGGTGACGGCGGCGATGCGAGGTCGGGGAAGTGCCCCGACGCGACCATCGAGAACAGGTCATCGGCGCACTCGTTGAAGGTGATCTGCTGGCGGCTCGGGGCGCGCGACTCCCCGAGGTTCGTGTGCCGCGTGAGCACGCCGATGATCGACGGGGCCGGCTCCTCGTCGTGGCTGAGGTGCCGCTTGATCGGCACCGCACGCACGCGGGTGGGCGTCTCTTCGAACCAGTCGGGCGAGGAGGAATCCACGATCGTGCCGTTCGTGAAGGCCTCGAGCACCTGCGTGCGCCACTGGGGCCGCACGCGGTCTCCGACGATGTCGCGGTAGAACAGGGTCGCGGCGCCGCTCGGTCGGGCATGCGCGACGGCCACGAACGAATCATCGCCCGTGGGCACCCAGATCACGATGTCGGCAAATGCCAGGTCGGCCAGCAGCTGACCGTCGGCAGAGAGGCGGTGGAGCCACTCAATGTCGACATCCTTCGAAAGCCCTTGGGCGTTGACCAGATCACTGAGCGTTGACACGCGACCAGTCTAGATCGCGGGTGTCGCCGCGGCCTCCCGTTATGACGCCGCACGTCGCCGCGTCGCTCCCTCATCCGCGCCGGCCCCGGGGCACCCCGCGCCGCCACGGCGGGCTCGGGCTTGGGCTCGGGCTCGGGCTCGGGCTCGGGCTCGCGGTGCCCCGCGTGCTCGCCGCGGCGCTCCCGCCACGCTGCGGGGGACGCAGCGCCTCGCCCACGAGGCGACGCACCGCGGCGGTCAGCGGCGAGTTCGGCAGCGCCGCACCGATCGGCGTGCCAGCCAGGATTGCGGCATCCGCCGAGCGCGGGTCAAGCGGCACGAACGAGACGGCCCCGATCCCGGCGAAGCGAGCGAGCACCGCGCGCACCTGCCCCTTGGCACCCGCGGGCAGCACGCCCGGGCGCAGGCGGTTCGCGATCACCGAGACGGGCGTCGCGCCGATCACCTCGCGCAGTTCGGCGATGCCGCGCACGAACCGTGCCATGCCAACCGGCTCGACGGATGCCACGGCGAAGACCCGATCGGCC
This sequence comes from Microthrixaceae bacterium, assembly GCA_020439065.1. Lineage (GTDB taxonomy): Bacteria > Actinomycetota > Actinomycetes > Actinomycetales > Microbacteriaceae > Microbacterium. The sequence continues at coordinate 6,437 of JAGQTK010000061.1, read as the reverse complement.
GCGCGCAGTGCGCCGAATCCCGCGGCATGCCGGCGCAATCCGTCGAGATCGCTCACGATCTCCTCGTCCTGCTCGAGCGGCGCCGCGATGTCGACGACGACGTAGTCGGCCCACTCCCGGCACACACGCAGCGCCTCGGCAACGCGCTGTTCGCTCAGCTCCGGCCAGCGGGCCGGACGGTTGAGCCCGGTGAGCACGCGAAGCGAGCCCTCGCGATGCGGGACGGGGACGCTGATCCGTTCCAGCTCCTCCGTGTCGAGCGCACCCATGCCGGCCGCGCGACATGCCGCGGCGAACCCCGGCCCCTCGTCGGGGAGCCGCAGCGTCAAGGCGAGCGACGGCCCCTGGGTATCGGCGTCGACGAGCACCACGAAGCGGCCGCCGCGCGCGAGCTCGTACGCGAGCTCGATCGCCAGCGTTGACCTGCCGGGGGCGCCGCCCGGTCCCCACACCGTGAAGACGCGGCCGCCGACGCGCGCGGGCGGCACCTCGTCCGGCGCGGGGTGCGCTCGCGCGTCGCGCACTCCGTGCCCCTCCTCGCCGCGCACCGCCGCAACCACCGCGGCCGACACCGCGGGATCCGCGACGCCCTCGAGCCCGAGCGCATGTGCGCGGCGACGCGCATCCGCGCTCGTCGCCAGGGGCACGATGCGAATGCCGAGCCGATCACACAGCCCACGAAGCGGCGCACCGAGCACCCGCTCGCCACGGCCGTCGCATTGCACCACCAGCACGTCCGTGTGGCGCAGCACCTCATCCGCGCTCGGCGGCAGCAGCTCCGGATCGACCGCTGCATCGCCGTCCGCGCCGAGGCCGGAGCCGGTCCCCGCATCGGCCTCCCCGCGGGCGCCCGCCCCAGCATCCTGCCCTGCGCCGCGCTCGGAACCGAGCAGCACGGCTTCGAGCGCCGCGATCTCGAGTCGGCCCTGCACCCGCAGGCCCGCGAAGTGCAGCTCGGCCGCCAGCTCGGCCGCCAGCTCGGCGTCGGCCGCGATCGTCACGCGCAGCGTCACCCGGCCACCACCGGAACGACGGAGAACGACCAGTCGGCGGCGACCGCGCCGAGGGTGGCTGCGATGTCGGATCGCGCAATCACCAACTCGAGCGAGACACCGGGGCGCCCCATCACGGAGGTCTTCTCCCCCACCGCCCGCACAACGGCGTCGGCGACGATGATCTCGGGCACCCCGTACTCGCCGCGCTCCAGCCTCGGCGCCGCCCACAGCTCAACGACGGTGCCGATCTGCACGCTCGTAGGAAGCTCGCTCGCCGACGTCACCACAACCGAGGTGGCACGCGAGGACGACGCCGGCGCCAGCGCGCCCCGCGGAACCAGCTCGCCCGCGCCGATCGTGCGCGTTGCCACGAGCTCCGGGCCGAGGGCACCCGGTGCCAGGTATGACGGACCGGCCGCGCCGAGGGAGACCTGCACCACCTCGAGCTCCGCCGACGACACCGCCTCCCCCGCCACGAGCGTCCGTGACGCAGCGAGCACGGGGACCGTCGTGCGCGCGCTCGCCACGATCGTCCAGACACCGGCGACGGATGCCACCACCAGCGCGATCCCGACGAAGAATCTGGCATCCGCCCAGAAGGCGCGCCCCCGGCGCGCTGACACGTTCGAACTCATGCCCCCATGCTCAGGCATCGCACCCGACAGCCCTCGAAGTTATCCACAGCTCCCCCGGGCTGGTGCGCCCACCGGCGTCCCCACGGCCATACTGAGAAGATGCCCCCGCCAGCATTTCCTGCCCCGCGTCTACTGACGCTCGCGCAGGCGGCAGAGCTGATCGCGATCGAGATCGACGAGGTGCTTGCACTGCTGCACGACGGCTCGCTGCGCGGGGTGTGCCTCGGCGCGAGCGGGCAGTGGCGCGTCGAACACGACAGCATCGCCGAGTACATCGAAGATCAGATCGAGCAGACCCGGCGCATGCACCTGTGGAACCAGAGCAACGCGGCGAGCTTCCCCGAGCTCTGGGGCCGGGGCCCCGTGCGCCACGGCGACTGACGCCGCGGTGGCACCGCGCGCACGAGGTCAGCATTCCACCCACGCCACGGCGAGCAGCGGCACGATGCGATAGCCGGATACCTCGGCCTCCCGTCGCGCCCCGCCGCGCTCGTGGAGCGCGAGCTCCAGGTGATCCACGCCGACGCCGTCGATCGTGCCGTGCAGCATCCGATCGCTGCCATCGTGGAGCGTGACCGGTCGACGGCACCGGGCGAGATCTCGGAGCACGAACCCGAAGCTCTGCCGCTCGGTGAGCGACGCCGCCCGCGATCGACCACCGGCCGCGGTGTCGGCCCCGCCCGCGAGGTCGGCCCCGCCCGCGGCGGCCACACCGCGGCTCGCAAGCAGCGCCGGGCGATCGAGGTGCAGGCAGCCGATGCCGCGCAGTGGGATGGCCGCGGCGCGATCCGCCGAGCCCTGGCCGAGCTCGAGCCCGAGCCAATCGGCGCCGACCGCGGCGGCCCGACCCCGCAGCACCCCGCCTGCGAGGGCACCGCCGGGCTCGCGCTGGGTGCCCAGCGCGGCGAGCTCCACTCCCAGCTGGGCGCCCACGAGGCCAAGCAGCCGCGTGCGCAGCTCGAGCCGCGAGAGCCGCAACCGCTCGGCCTCACCGTCGAGCGCGCGCCGGCGCGCGTCGTGCTCGAAGTCGAGCTGGTGTTCGAGGTCTTCGAAGAATCGGTCCCACCGCATCGCCGAAGCGTACGCGGTGCGGGCGCGGCCGCCGAGGATTCGTCCACAGCCGCGGTCCGGCCCATGCCACCGGCTGGTGGCGCAGCGCTCAGCCGTGCGGCTCGGTGCGCGCGGCTGCCGCCGCGCGGTACCGCGCGCGCAGCGCATCGCGCGTCAGCGGCGCCTCGAAGGGCAGGTAATCGCGCAGCAGGGCCTCGAACCCATCCGCCGCGCCGCGGCCATCGCTCGCACGCGCGTGCACTCGCACGACGATGGCAAGCCACGCCGCCACGCCGAGCGCGATGAAGACGGGGGCGGCGGCAAGCAGCATCCAAAACTCGGTGTAGAAGGCGAGGCCACCGCCGACCACGAGCGCGGCCACGCCGAGCCACAGCCAGAACGGCGGCCGCAACCACCAGCGCAACGCGGGTCGGCGCGAGCGGCTCATCGGGACTCCAGTTCTTCGACCGTAGGTGAGGTGCGGGGTGACGTCGGGGGTGACCGCGAGCGCACAGCCGTGTGGTTGGGCGGGGCGCCGAGCGGGCGATCCGTGACACGCACGAGCGCGCGATGTCACGAATCGAGCGAGGTCATGTCCCATTCTGCCCGACTTCGTTGCGGATTGATCACGAGCCATCCGCGGGCTGTGGATCAGGGGTTTTGCGCATTTTCCCGCGTGTTCTACTTCATGGATTCTGCATCCCTCCACCCGAGAGGCATCCCATGTCACCTTCTCCTGCGCGTCGCCCGGCACCGTTGCCACGGGCGAGCGACCCCGCCGATCTGCAGGCATACTTCGGTCACCAGCACACCCCGTCCGCCGAGCTGAGCGATCCCGAACCGCTGCTGCGAAACCTCACGCGCGGGGTGCTCGAGGTGCTTGCCGGGACCCGCGAGATCGAACAGCTCGCGCGCTGGATGACGGAGGACGTCTACCGCGCGCTGATGACGCGTGCGAGCCTCGCCACCCGCGCCCGGAGCGCGCGCCGGATCCCCGCCACGCGCACGCAGCACACGATCGTCTCGCTGCGCCAGATGAGCCCGGCCGACGGCGTCGTCGAGGCCGTCGTCATCGCACGGGGCCCAGCGCGCACGCGCGCGGTCGCGATCCGGCTGGAGGGCATCGACGGGCGCTGGCGCGCGACATCGCTCGCGCTGCTCTAGCGGGCGCAGCGGCGCGGCGGCGCGGCGGCGCGGAAGCCGCACGTCGTTCGCGGGCTAGCGCTGCTTGTAGCTCGCCAGGAAGTTGCCCATGCGCTCGATCGCCTCGGTGATCACGCGCGCCTCGGGCAGCGTGACGATCCGCAGGTGGTCCGGGTTCGGCCAGTTGAAGCCGGTCCCCTGCACCAGCAGGAGGTGCTCGGAGACCAGCAGGTCGTAGACGAGCTTGGCGTCGTCGCGAATCTCATGCACGTTGGGGTCGAGTCGCGGGAAGGCGTAGAGGGCGCCGGCGGGCTTGACGCACGAGACCCCGGGGATCGCCTCGAGGCCCTTCCACGCGGCATCCCGCTGCTCGTGGAGGCGGCCGCGCGGTGCGATCAGCGAGTCGATCGTCTGCACACCGCTGAGCGCTGCCTGCACCGCGAACTGGGCAGGCACGTTCGGGCACAGTCGGGTGGATGCCAGCAGGTTGATGCCCTCGAGGAAGCCGTGTGCGTGGTGGGTCGGGCCCGTGATCACGACCCAGCCGGAGCGATACCCGGCCACGCGGTACGTCTTGGAGAGCCCGTTGAACGTGAGGCACAGCAGATCGGGCGCGACGGATGCCATCGGGATGTGTTCTGCGTCATCGAACAGGATCCGGTCGTAGATCTCGTCGGAGAGCACGAGGAGCGAGTGCTCGCGGGCGATCGCCGCGAGACCCTCGAGCGTCTCACGCGTGTAGACGGCGCCGGTGGGGTTGTTCGGGTTGATGATCACGATCGCCTTGGTGCGCGGCGTGATCTTCGCTCGGATGTCGTCGAGGTCGGGCTGCCACCCGGCCAGCTCATCGCAGAGGTAGTGCACCGGGGTGCCCCCGCTGAGGCTCGTCATCGCGGTCCACAGCGGATAGTCCGGCGCGGGGATCAGCACCTCGTCGCCCTCATCGAGCAGCGCCTGCATCACCATGGTGATCAGCTCTGACACGCCGTTGCCGAGGAAGACCATGTCGGGGTCGACCTTCGGGAAGCCGGGGGTCTCCTCGTAGCGGTTGACGATGGCGCGGCGCGCCGAGAGCACGCCCCGGCTCTCGGTGTAGCCGTGCGCGTTGGGCATCGCCGCGATCATGTCGCGCACGATCTGATACGGCGCCTCGAACCCGAACGCCGCCGGGTTGCCGGTGTTGAGCTTGAGGATCGTGTGGCCCTCGCTCTCGAGGCGCGCCGCCTCGATGAGCGCCTGTCCGCGAATCTCGTACAGGACGTTCTTGAGCTTCGACGACTGATCGAGCGGGCGCAACGTGGTCATCCGTTCAGTTTACTTGCGCTTGCCCGCTGCCCGGCGCTGCGCCCGGTTGCCCGTTGCACCCGCCTGCTCGGATCCCTCGGTCCGCTGCCCGAACGCGCCCCGAGGCGCATCCGCCGCCTGTGCGTCCGCGCTCTCCTGCGCCGCGCGCTGCTCCATCGCCTGGCGCAAGCGCGCCGTGGCCGCCTGCTCGACCTGGCCCCGGCCGTCGCGGATCTCGACCTCACCAGCGTCGTTGGGCGCCGAGTAGTGCAGCTGCTGGGCGTTGCTGGCGGGGATCCCGAGCCCCTTGGCCTCGACCTCGGCCGGGTGCTCGGCCGCACCGGTGCGGTGCACCTCGACCTCGAGGTTGTACAGATACCCGACCGATTCCTCGCGAATCTGCCCCATCATCTGCTGGAACATGGCGTAGCCCTCGCGCTGATACTCGATGAGCGGGTCGCGCTGCGCCATCGCTCGCAGGCCGATGCCGTCCTTGAGGTAGTCCATCTCGTAGAGGTGATCACGCCAGCGGCGATCGAGCACCTGCATCACAACGCGCCGCTCCAGCTCGCGGGTCGCGGCCTCACCGAGCGTCGCCTCCCGGTTCGCATACGCGATCTTCGCGTCCGAGACGATCTCTCGTTTGAGCCCGGCGCTCGTGATCCGGCCCTTGTTGCCGCCGGCCTCGGCCACGACCTCGTCGATCGTGACGCTGACCGGGTAGAGCGTTTTCAGCTCGGTCCACAATGCGTCGAAGTCCCAGCCCTCGGTGTGGCCGCTGGAGGTGTGCTCATCAATCACCGCGGTGATCGCGTCCTCGATGAAGTTGCTCACGCGGTCGGCGATGTCGTCACCCGCGAGGATCTGGCGGCGGTCGGCGTAGATTGCCTCGCGCTGGCGATTGAGGACGTCGTCGTACTTCAGCACGTTCTTGCGGATCTCGGCGTTTCGTGCCTCGACCTGCGATTGCGCGCTCTTGATCGCGCGCGAGACCATGCCCGATTCGATGGCGACATCATCGGGGAAGTTGGTGCGCGCGAGGATCGCCTCGACGGCGCCCGACTGGAACAGGCGCATCAGGTCGTCGGTGAGCGACAGGTAGAACCGACTCTCGCCCGGGTCGCCCTGACGACCGGCACGACCTCGCAGCTGATTGTCGATGCGTCGCGACTCGTGGCGCTCGGTGCCGAGCACGTACAGCCCGCCGGCCTCGACGACCTTCGCGGCCTCGACGTCGACCGTCTCGCGAACCGCCGCGAACACCTCGTCCCATGCGGCTTCGTACTCGTCTGGCGTCTGCGCCGGGTCGAGGCCCTTCGCCTTCATCTCC
>JAGQTK010000060.1 GCA_020439065.1 Microthrixaceae bacterium | reverse complement strand
CGATCATGCGCTTGCCGAGGAAGCGCTCGGTGACTTTGTCGAGGGTGCGGTGGTACTGCGTGATCACATGCGCGTTGGCGCTGACCTTGAGGTTGGACGTGTCGAGACCGCGGGCGTTCAGCGCCTCGATCTCGTGGAACAGCACCTCCAGGTCGACGACCACGCCGTTGCCGATCACCGGCGTCACGCCGGGCGTGAGGATGCCCGAGGGCAGCAGGTGCAGCGCGTACTTCTCGTCGCCGATGACGACGGTGTGCCCCGCGTTGTTGCCGCCGTTGAACTTGACGACCCAGTCGATACGACTGCCGAGCAGGTCTGTCGCCTTGCCCTTGCCCTCGTCGCCCCACTGGACGCCAACGATCACGATTCCTGGCATTGGATGTACCCCCTGAGGAACGAACGCCCGAATGGCGCCGTACGGCTCGAACGGCCGCCTCCCAGTCTACCGGCACACGCGAAACGGCCCGCACCGCCGGTGAAGCGGTGCGGGCCGTTGCGCGATCAGGCGCGGTCGGCGACTACTCGGCCGTGCGACGGCGACGGATCGCGCTCACGAGCACGAACCCGGCACCACCGCCCAGCAGCAGCGCGCCGAGCGGCAGCATCCACATCGCCCGCTCGCCACCGGTGAGCGGAAGCCCGACCTCGTACGTGTTCTCGACGGTGATGGATGCCGCGGCCCCGGCCGTGACGATCACGCGGGCGGTCGAATCGTCGGCACCATTCGCGGGGGTCATCGTGGTGCGCACGGCGCCGCCGTTGTCGGTCTCGACGAGGGTGCACTCGGCGCCGATCGGCAGATCGGTGTAGAGCACGCCGTCTGCGACGGTGAGCGCGCGGGTCTCGCCGCCGGGGATCGCGATCGCGTTGCCGCCCAGCTCACAGCGCAGCTCGATCTCGAACACGCGCTGCGCGTGATCGCCCGTCGGGTCGCCCGAGACGAGCTTCGAGACCTCGATGGCGCCGAGGTCGAAGGTGTTCACCAGCACGACCTCGGTCGGCGTGACCGCGGCGGTGATGGTGACCTCGGTGATCGGGTTGCCCGCGTCGTCCTGGATCGCGACCGCGCTCGCACCGCCGGTCTCGGTCTCCTCGATGCCACAGACCGCGCCGACGGGCAGCGAGTCGTAGCGCGCGGTGTAACCGCCCTGTGCGTCGAGCACGCGGCTCGCGCCACCGGGGATCGTGACGGCGCTGCCGCCCAAGACGCACTCCAGGGTGACCTCGAACGGACCGGCACCGTACAGTGCCGCGCCGGGGCCCTCGATGCGCTTCTCAATCTGCAGCGAGCCGATGGTGAACGTGTTCGTCACCGTGACGGTCACCACGTTCGCGACCCCGATCACCGCAGGCGACGGCGCGATGGCGACGTCCTGCGCGCCGGCGGCATCGGTCTCGGTGACCACGCACTCGGCGCCGGTGGGCAGGTTGGCGATCTGCTTCGTCAGCGGCTCGCTGCCGCCGAGGATCAGCTCGCCGTCGTAGACCGTGTTGGGCGCCGCGGTGTCGAGCGTGCACACCACGTGCATCGTGAACGGACCCTGCCCGAAGTCGGCGGCACCGGCCCCGGTGACGACCTTGTCGATCGCGAGCGATCCGACGGTCATCGCGTTCGTGAACAGCACGCTGGTCACGGCGGTCTCATCGCCGATGACAAACTCGGCGATGGTCACGCCGCCGCTGACCTCGGTGACGGTGTCTTCGACGATCGTCACCGTGGTCGTGCCGGCCAGCCCGCGATCGACCTCGGTGATCGTGCACTCGGCGCCTGTGGGCAGACCCGCGAAGCGCTTCGTCTCGTCATCGGCGAGTGAGAACGTGCGGTCGGCGACCGGGACGGTCTCCTGCCCGAGGTACATGCAGCTCGCGGTGAAGTCGAACTCCTGGTCGTACACGATGGCGGTGCCGTCCTGATCGACCGCCCCACCGGCATCCACGGCCTTGCTCACCGAGAAGCCACCGGCGTGGAACTCGTTCGTGATCTGCAGGTTCGCGGTCTGGGTGGCACCGATGTACGGCGACCACACCGCCGGGTCCTCGCTGAGGTCACGCTCAGCGACCACCGTGGCCGTGGGCGTCGTCACCGTGACACCCGCGGGCGGGTTGGGCTCGGTGATGTTGCAGTTCGCGAACAGGGGCAGGTTCACCGGCCCGGTCTGCGCGTTGTAGAGCAGCACGGTGCCATCGCCCGCCACAGAGGGCCGGCTCGCGTCGGCGCCCGCGGCGTTCAGGAGCGTGGCGCGCTGGCCGCCCGAATCACAGGTGACGAGGAACTGGTAGCTCGCAGGCAACTGGATGCTGCCGCTGAACGTCGGCGCCTCGACGACCTTCTTCAGATTCAGCTGTCCGGTCGCCGTCGCGATGCCCACGCGCTGCGGCTCGAGCACGAGCTCGGCCCGCTCGGGCTGGGTGAGCGTGGCGACCGTGCGCGATGAGCCCGCGAACGAGTTGTAGGCAACCGGGGTGCCCTCCGCATCGGCCCCTTCGGCGGGGAGCAGGTACGGGGTGCGGGTGTTGAAGGTGAGGCTGAGGGTCTCACCGGGCTGCAGGCCCGGGCCGGGCTTCGCGTCCGCGAGGTTCGAGAACTCGGTCACGAACTTGATGCTCCGTGCCGCCGCGAGCTCGGACTCGGGCGTCGCCGCCGTGAACTCGACCCAGTTGAACGCGCAGCCCGCGTTCGGGGTCGCGTTCGCCGTGTGCACCTGCACCGCGTTCGTATTGCACGAGGCGCTCAGCACGGCCGGCGAGTAGTACGCGCGCACCGTACCGAGGGCACCATCGGTGAGTTGGTCGAGGTTGTCGCCCAGCTTGCCGAGCAGCGCCACCGCGAACTGTGAGCCGCGGGCCGAGCCCACGAGCACGCCGCGGTCTCCCGGCGCGGGCAGCACGTCGACCGCCGCGACCACCTTGGCCGCGGTGTTGCCGGTGTTTTGGAAGTCGAGTCGCCACGACGCCTCGCCGCCGGGCCGAGTGATCGGCGCGCACGGGTAGGAGGTGAAGCCGTCGCTCGTGAGCCCCGGGGTGCTCGGGTTGCAGTCTTCACCGTCGCCGATGACGTTCAGCACACCGAGATCGTCGCGGGTGGTGGCGGGGTCGCCCGCGCCGTCGCCCTTGGCCCACTTCTTCATCGCGACCGTGGCGCTCGCGCGCGGCACGACCGCGGTGTCGGCGGTGCACTCGGCGACACCAGTCGTCACGGCCTTGGGCACGAGATCGGTGGTGGTCGACTCGCAGCGCTCGAACGCGCGGTCGGCGGTGGCGGTGATGCGGTTCGTCACCGTCTCGTCCGGGGAGAGCCCCGGGCGGAAGCGCAGGGGCGCGCTGATCGTCAGCTTCCAGCCGGACTTGAACACGAACGCCGGGTCGGCGTTCACGATCGACAGTGCACCCGTCGTCGTGTTCAGCGACGCCGAGAATCCGGCGTTGCCCGTGGGCGCACCCGGGCCAGTGATCGCAAAGCCGTACGCGCTCGGCATCGGCTCCACGAGGGGAGACACGCCGTCGATGAGTCCGATCTGGTCGGTGAGCGCGAATCCGGTCATGTCCCACTGCCCGGTGTTCGTGATCTCCATCACGAAGTTCACGGGCCCGGCGGGGTTGACCGTGTTTGTCGATCCGCGGGTCTTGGTCACCTTGATCGCGTTCGTCAGATGCGTGACCCGGGTCGTCGCGGACACATCCGCCTGGTCGGTGAACTGCTGGCCCGCGCCGAACTGCGCCACACCGTTGGCGCGCAGCGCGTTGGTGATCGTGCCCGCGACGGTCTCGCCCGGGTTGGGCGCGAGGCCGGGTCGCGTCGTCGACACGCCCGTGGCGGGGTCGCTGCGCAGCGTGTCGCGCCGGGTCGTCTGCAACTTGAAGTTGAGCTGCGGGTTGTGCGGGCGCTCCCACTGCACGGCCTGCCCGTCGACGACACGGCGCACGCTGTAGCGCACGCCGACCACGGTCGCCGGGTCGACGCCCGTCGGCAGGGGCAACGCCACGGTGCTGCCACTCGTGCCGGCCACCCACTCGCCCTCCACGATGCACGCTGAGGCGGGATCGACCGGGTTGCCGTCGCAGGTGGCCTGCAGCTTGCCCTCAGGGGTGAGGAGATACTCCACGTCGCCCGCAGCATCGACCAAGACATCCATCTTGACCTGGTTCACCGGCGCCGGCAGGCGCAGCGACGACGACACGTAGTCCATCGTGTTCCAGAAGGTCGGCTCGAAATCCGTCACCTGCAGCAGGGTGGTTCGGGCGTTGCCGGCGGGCCGCGCGGCGAGCGTGCTCGTGTACTGCTTCGAGCCGTTTTCGGCGACGGTGGCGGGATCGATGCTCTTGCTGGCGACGACCGAGTACTCGGCCTCGACGAGCTGGAAGGAGTCGTTCGCCGTCGTGAAACCCGTACTGCAGCCGTTCGCGGGGCACACCACGCGACCGGGGCTGTCGATCTGGGTGCTCGCGATGTTCGTATAGGTGATCTGCGGCGTCGTGACCGGGTCGCCCGTTGTGCGGTGTGTCGCCCGCAGCTGCCAGGTGAGCTGCAGCTCGCCCGCGGCGCCCGCGGCGATCACCGGCAGCCCGTCGGCGCGCGCGAAGCTGAGCGAGATGGCAGTGACATCGGCGAGGCTGGCCGGCGTGAGCGCCTGCGCCTGCGTGATGTCGTGCTCGCTCGTGCCGCCACCCGCGCGGGTCAGCTTGACGTTCACCTCGGCGGCCGTGAGGCCGGTGGGGATGCCGATGTGCCCGATCGCGTACAGGTTCAGCACGTCAAACACGGGAGCGGCCTGAGTGGGGTCCGGGTCGGTGATCACCATGCTCGCGATGCGCGTCGCGGAGGTGTTGACCGCGCGAATCGTGGAGGAGATCAGGGGGAAATCCGCCTGGTCGGTGCCCACCTGGGGGATCCCCAGCTGCTCCTGGTCGAAGGTCTTCGTCATCGTCACGTTGAGCGGGCTGTCGATGATCTGGATCTCATCGTTCGCGCGGGAGGTGACGTCGACGCCGGTGGCGGCGTTCACGCCGCGCGCGCTGACGGTGTTGTTCACCCAGCCGGGTTCGCCGGTGTTGTAGGTGTGGGTGCTGTGCAGGTTGCCGAGCACCCAGCCGCTCGGGTTGCTGCGAGGCTTGTCGCGCAGCTCGAAGACGAGGTTGAGGGGGCGATGCTCATACGAGCTGCCCACCCCCGCGCCGGCGGTGCGCTCGGTGAAGGTGATCCGCACGCCGAGGGCGCTCTGCTGCTCCTCCGCGCTCAGCGTGTAGCCGCCGAAGCGGCCGTCGCAGCCGTTCGCGCACGCCGCCGCGGTGATGTCCTGCCACGGGTCGCCGGCGGCGCCCGTGTACAGCTCGACCTTGGTGACCCGATCGTTCACAATGAGCGGGTCGGTCGCGGGGGTGACCGGGCGGATCTCGACGAGGTTGAACGCGTCGTAGACGGAGGTCCCCACGTTCGTGCGCTCCCCCTCGGAACCGGGGTCGCTGATGGCGACGCTCGTGAGGTTCAGGCCCTGTGTGCGCCAGCCGAGACGCAGCTCGCGGCGCTCCTTCGACAGCGCCGGCACGCTCGTGTCGAGCCAGGCCTTGTCGATCAGGTCGGCGCCGCCGGGCCCGCCGCCACCGGTGACCGGGACGACGGTGATGTCATCCTGCGCGTCGTCGGTGGCGTCGGGGACGATCGCGTCCGGGTTGTGCACCGCGGACTGGGCGACGTTGGTGTACGTCGCCTGCGTGGAGTGGTGCTCGGTGACCTCGATCTGCATGTAGCTGTGCATCACGAAGCCCGGCGGGAGCAGTCCGCCGCAGGTGGGCAGCACCTCGTATTGGATGCCGCCGATGTCGGCACGCAGGTTCGCCGGGATGTCGAGTCCCCACTTCGCGACCGGTCCCGCGATGGCTTCCGCACCGGGGAAGGTCGTCCACGCGGCATCCTGCTTCGACCAGTAGCGCACGGTGAGCGAGGTGCACACCGCGATATCGGTGTTGTCGATGGCGGTCGGGGCGAAGGCGTCCCAGAACTCGGGTGCGGCGGCGGGGTCGGCCGGGTCGGAGATGATCAGGCTCTCCGAGCCGATCGTCGAATCGTCGTGCACCTTGCCGGTGAGGGTGACCCGGGCGTCGGTGCCCGGGACGCCGAAGACTTGGCCCGGCGTGATCGCCTTCGAGACCTCGGTGTCGACGAGCAGGGGCGCGACCGTGACGCTCGCGTCGGCCGCGTCGGTGCCGCTCGCGCCATCGGCGTTCTCGACGCGCACGTCGACGTGGTTGGTCCCGGTGCGCACCGTGGTGGTCGTGACGGGCAACGCCGTGACCTTCAGGGGCAGCACGGCATATGCGCTGGCGGGAATGTCATCACCGTCGGCGCGGAAGGTGACCGTGAAGCCCTCGACGACGCAGTTCGGCGTCGGTGCCCCGAGGGTGTGTGCGGTCGTTGTCGTCGCGCTCGAGGGAGCGCAATCGGCGTAGACGTAGTCGATCTTGGCGCTCGTCGCGCCTTCAGGCCACTCGAGCTCGTCGCCGAAGCCGTCGAAGCGCAGTCCCTGCGCGGTGAAGTTCGGCTGGCCGGCCGAGGGCTCGGTGAGCCGCAGCTCCTTGACGTTCTGCGCGCCGACCGTGGCGACGATGTTCGCGATGGTGGACTGCCCGCTGACGAGGTCCGAGCGGTCAAAACGCTTCGTGACCGTGACGTCGGGGTCCTGGTTCGCGACCGTCACCGAGGCATCGGCCTTCACCGGCGCGCTCGACGTGCCGTTCTTGCTGACGGTCGTGAGGGCGTCGTTCGTGATCGCGACCTGCGCATCCTTCGCGATCTCGGTGACCTTGTCGTTGGTCTCGGAGCGCACGACGACGGTGCCTGACGCGCCGGGCGCGAAGGCGCCGGTGAAGGTCACACGGACGCCGTCGGCGTCGCCCAGGAGCGTGGTGGTCCAGGCCGAGTCGATGTAGTACTCGATGCGCGTGTCGGTCGCTCCCGCCGGGGCGACGACTTCGATGCCCGTGATGTCGAGGTAGCCGAGGCTCGCGAGCGGCGGGGTCGCCGGGTCTTGGACGACGATGGTGTCGACGCTCTGATTCGAGGCGTTGCCCGGGGTCAGGGTCCAGTCGATCGCGCGGCCGGGGACCGCCGGGAGGGTCGATGTCGGTGCGACCGTCTTGGTCAGCGAGGGCGCCAGCGTGGTCTGCACGGCGAGCGTCACATCGGCGCTCGCGGGCACCTCGTCGGCGTTGCTCGCATCGACGACGGCGGTGTTCGTGACGGTGGCGCCGTTGAACTCGCCGCTGGTGGTCGTGGGGACGAAGACGCTGACGGTGACGAGCATGCTGTCACCGGCCTTGAGACCGGTGCCGGTCGCAAACGCCTGCTCAGGCTCGACGCGGATCGTCTCGCGCCCATTCGCATCGGTGGAGGTCGAAATGTTCGCGTTGCCGCCGCCCGCGATCGAGGCGACGACGGGGTTTGTCATCGCGGGATCGAGCACGAGCGGGGCCGGCAGCGTGTCGACGAGGAACGCGTCGACACAGCCGGGGGTCGTGGGCGAGGAGCAGCCGACCTGGATCTCGTAGTCGAAGCGGTCACCGGGCGCGAACTGCGTCTGCGTGCCGACGACCGACTTGCTGAGGTTGAGCGCGGCCTCGTGGTTGTCGGCCAGCGCCGCAGTCGGCGCGACCAGCCCCCCGAGCACGATAGCCATGATCGCCGTAAGCGCGGCAAACGTCCGTTTTCTCATGCATCCCCCTTGGCAACGGCTCCGCGCACCCCGAAGACAGGCAAAGCCTCGCTCATCCTATGCAGATTCATCACATTCGGCGGTATGTTAGGATGCGCCCCGGCCTGCGGCGTCATACTCCCGGCGTCATGCTCCCGGCAGCGAGCACCGCCCTTCCCGCCGCGCGCGCGTCCTGCAACGATGAGGGCATGCACGCCCCCGCCTGGACGAACACCACGCTCACTCGAGCCCTGGGCATCGAGGTGCCGATCGTGCTGGGCGCGTTCGGTGGGGCGTCCAGCGTGGCCCTGACCGCCGCCGTCAGCAACGCCGGCGGGCTCGGCTCGTACGGGCTGTATGGCTACTCTGCCGCGCGCATCCTCGACACCGCGCGCGCACTGCGCGCCGCCAGTGACCGCCCGTTCGCACTCAACCTGTGGCTGCCGCACGTCGACCCCGGCGAGGGCGCCCCGGATCCGGATGGCGCCGCCTTCCGCGCGGCAGCCGAACGCCTGCGCCCGCTGTTCGACGCGGTCGGAGCGCCGGTTCCCGATGCCCCGCCCGCCGCCTTCCTGCCCGACTTCGATGCGCAGCTCGATGCGGTGCTCGCGGCGGCGCCCGCCGCACTCAGCCTCGTCTACGGCGTGCCGGACGCCGCGCTCATCGAGCGGTGCCGGGTTCGCGGCATCCGCGTGATCGCCACCGCCACCACGGTCGAGGAGGGGGTCGCCATTGCCGAGGCGGGCGTCGATGCCGTCGTGGCCAGCGGCATGGAGGCCGGCGGGCACCGCGTCTCGTTTCTGCGTCCGGCCGAACACTCGCTCGTCGGGACCATGGCACTCGTCCCGCAGCTCGTCGACGCCGTCGACGTGCCGGTGATCGCCGCCGGCGGGATCGGCGATGCGCGCGGGGTCGCCGCGGCGCTCATGCTGGGCGCCTCCGGTGCGATGCTCGGCACCGCATTTCTCGCCACCCGCGAATCGGGCATCGCGCCCGCCTACCGGGCCGTGCTGCACAGCGCGCGGGCACGGCACACCGAGCTGACCCGGGCCATGAGCGGCCGGCTGGCACGCGGCATCCCCAACCGCGCCTTCGCGCAGATCACCGATCCGGCGCCGTTCCCGGTGCAGAACTGGCTGACCGCACAATTTCGTGCCCTGGCCGGCGAGCGCGATGACCCGGAGCTGCTCTCGCTCTGGGCGGGGCAGGCCGCGGGGCTGGCGCGCGAGCAGGGCGCCGGCGAGCTGATGGATGAGCTCGTCGCCGGGGTCACGGCGCTGCTCGGGCGCTGAGCGCCTGCGCTGAGCGCCTGCACTGAATCTCTGCGCTGAGCCCCGCGCGCTGAGCGCCTGCGCTGCGTCTCTGCACTGCGTCCCTGCGCGCTGAGCCCCTGCGCGCTGAGCCCGCTACTCGGGGCGGCCGTCCTGCTCGCGCTGGCGCGCACGCTGCTGCGAGCGCTGCGCATCACGCAGGTGGTCGCGACGAGCGCGCTCGCGCGCCATCAACACGTAGATCGCGCCGGCGGCGATGATCACGACGGCGACGGTGACGGCGATGATCGTCGGCAGGGGGTTGAAGCCGCCCGCCGCGGTGTCGTCGACGGCCTGCGCGAGGATGGATGCGGCTGTTGCGAACATGGTGCTCCCTGTATGGGGGTGGACGTCGTGGGCCCCGGCGCGGGCACCGCGGGCGGCGCAAATCTGGCGCTGCGCACCCTCAACGGTAGCCGTCCCGCCGCCATCCGGCATCGAACTCACGAGCGGATGCCGCGGCACTAAGCTGGAGGGCATGTCAAAGGTCCTCACATCTCTGCCCGTCGGCGAACGCGTCGGCATCGCTTTCTCCGGGGGCCTTGACACCTCCGTCGCCGTCGCGTGGATGCGCGACAAGGGCGCCGTGCCCTGCACCTACACCGGTGATCTCGGCCAGCCTGACGAGGACGACATCGATGCGATCCCCGGTCGCGCGCTCGAGTACGGCGCCGAGCTCTCGCGCCTGATCGATTGCAAGACGCCCCTGGTTGAGGAGGGCCTCGTCGCCCTCGCCTGCGGCGCCTTCCACATCCGCTCGGGCGGTCGCACCTACTTCAACACCACCCCGCTCGGCCGCGCCGTCACCGGCACCATGCTCGTGCGCGCCA